>JAUVZH010000447.1 GCA_030602675.1 Candidatus Heimdallarchaeota archaeon
GCTAAAGTTACCTCACCAAAAATTATTGCTGCTGAAAAGGAAATAAACAAGTTTCTGAAGCGTAAGGATGTTGAATCAACTGCAACACCCAACAATAATGGAGAAATACTAGTTTTATTCATCCATGGATTTGCTGCATCCAAGTACAGCTGGTTAGATCCAGATATTGGTAACATGGGTTGGGTAAAGGATTACATGAATGATCCTGAACCCATTGATTTTGGTTGGCATGCTTTACCACCTCCACCATATATTCCTGTTGCTTGGACAATGTCTGAGCAGCTTGTTCCAATAGGCGCAACACAAATAATGGATAAAAATGGAATAGAATGGCTTACATATTCACAGAAATCAGCATTCGGTAATATTGAGGTTTCTGTAAAAGAATTAGATACAGTTCTAAAAGCAATTAAGGAAATCTATGGAAATAGAAGAATAATTATTATAGCTCATTCTCGAGGAGGCTTAATTTCTAAAAGATATCTTGACACTACAGAGAAAACTAACATAGAAAAACTAGTAACTTTTGGTACACCATATGGTGGTTCATTCATGTCTGCTTTTGAATTATTTAGACTCCCCTCTAAACATTTTTTGAATAGAGTGAAAACTGCAAGAAAGCTATGGGATGTTTCACAAGAAAGGAAAGTTGAATCTATTGCAACAAAACAGCTAGCTCCGGATTCTGATTTCCTCAATGAACTTTCAGCATCAGGATGCAGAGATGATGTAAAATATGTTAATGTTGCTGGAACATCATCACTCATATCTTATATCTATGCTTGGAGATGGAAGACATCCTCACTTAAACCAAAATACAAAATAGCAAAACAAAAAATGAAAGAACGTAAGAAGCTAATAGATCAGAAACAACCAATTATCGATTGGTATAATTTACCAAGTAATTACCTATTTTATCCTTTTAATTGGCTGTTGGAAGCAAGAAAAATCATGCAGATTTATCCTAAAATTGGTTATCATGAAGTATTGCAAGGAGATGGAGCAGTTTCAATAAAGAGTGCATTAATGCCCAATGATGAAGTGAAGCATTATATTATTGATAAAAATCATATTGATATGACCTGTTCAAAACCAAGTTATGAAATAATGATTAGAGAAGTAAATGAATGTATAAAAAACAAATGGTAATATGCATCGCTTAAATTTAACATCTATTATCAAAAGTAGCATACAAATTTTATAATGGACATTTGAGAGAAAATGATGTGAGAAATAAAATTCAGTGGAAGGAAAGGAATTGGTCAATGACAAATCTGTAAAAATTAAGAAGGTTGGATTGTTTAGAATTCTGGGCTTTACAGATTTGAATATGCAAATACACCACAAGGATCCGATTTTTAAGGAAGCATCAGATTCTACTTGGAAAAGTATCAAATTCTTTACAAATTTCACATTGAAGGTGTTAAAACAATCAAAATATCATCTGATTGTAGACAATAAAGTTGCTGGTGCTCTTGCGTTAGAGAAGAAAGGTAATTCCATTTTTGTTTATGCTATCGGTGTAAAAGAAGAATATAGACGTCAAGGATATGGTTCATATCTCATGCAATTTACTGAGCAATTTGCAAAAAAACATAATAAAGACTATGTTTGTTTTTCAGTACTTCTAGAAAATAAACCTGCTATTCTATTGTACAATAAGCTTAATTACAAGTCATTGGGAATAGGTTTGACTTTAGCTCGAACATTTTTATGGAAACTTGAAGATAAAATACCTTCTGAACATAATCTCAAAATAGGATTTAGGAAATTAGAAAATCAAAAAGAAATAAAAGAGAAAACCTATCATTGGTGGTTTGAGGAAATTGAAGTTTTTGCTGGTAAAGAAGCTTGTGAACTTGCCAAAAAGGATTCCTTATTGGAACTTGATTTTAAATTAGAATGGTCAGTATATGAAATAATCACAGATAATATAGCAACTGGAATTTTAGCTATTCTTCCTTCTGATTTATATCAATCCATAGTGTTGTTCTCTGATCCATCCAGAACTTGGAATCAAGATTGGTTGCTCGCATTCATATCAACACTACAAAAACAAAAGCTCATAGCTTTAAATCAAAATAAAAAAGTGACTGATAGTAGTAAGCAATTTAGATTAAATAAAACATCGATTTTACAATGCTTCTTAACACAACAACACAAAGAAAATATGATAAGTAGTTTAGGTAGCTCTAATCTTTCACATGATTCAAATGAGGATCGACAAATTTTATACAAAAAAATAGTTTAAGTAACTAAAGAATTAAAAACTATTGAAATAAAACAACTGACCATCAGAAATACATAAACTGATATTAAATACAATTAGTTATCATCTTTATAGTTTGGTGCTAAGTTATGAGTGATACATCTACAAATAACTTCTTAACAGAAAGAAATGGTGAACAGATCTTAAAACACTCAACCAGGAGAAGGATTATCGAATTAGTATTTATGTTAATCTTTCTTGCTGTAGGAGTTATGGCTATAGTATTTGGGGCAATTTTTACAGATCAAGGCAAATTTTTCAGAATAGCATTAATTATATTGGGATGCATTATCACTTTGCTTTATTTAGAATCTTTCATATCAATAATGGTAAACAAAATCATAGTTAGTTCTGAAGGTATAAAATTAAGAAGATATTTCAGATGGAATGTTGTTTCTTGGGTGGAAATAGAATCATTTGAGGCAGAAAGAAAAAGTACAAAACAAACCAAAGAAGG
>JAUVZH010000405.1 GCA_030602675.1 Candidatus Heimdallarchaeota archaeon
GTGGGACAAAAACAAACACCTACCAAAGAGGAAAAGAGATAAAGAATCAAAACCAAGCTACAACAAACAATCAGCGCAACTGCCAAAGCTAAAGGAAATCTATCCACGCTACCAGCAAAATTACTCCAAAACTCTGCAAGATATCCTTAAAGAACTTGAAGCCAATTATAAATCATTTTATGCCTTAAGGGATAAGGGAGATGAGAACGCAGAGCCGCCAGGATTCAAGGGTAAGAAATATTTCACAACCATTCATTACAACCAAAAAGGATTCAAAATACAAGGACGCAAAATAACCTTCACTCATTTTTATCCGACGAAAAAAACGACTGAAGTGGACTTGACTTTCGAGATGAACGGAAAACTAACCTTTGTTGATAGTAAAGTGAAACAAGTGACCATCTACCAGGAGCACAAAACCAAAGAGTTCTACCTATCGATCATTTACGAACCAAACATCCTTGAATATTTTGACAATGGTATTTACCAGGCAATTGATCTCGGGGTGATGAACCTTATAGCAGCAACGAATAGTCATGCAGGAAAAAGTATTGTGATTAAAAACAACCGCGTGGACAAATACTGGCAGCCAAAGATCAATGAACTAAAGTCAAAACGAGACCATTGTAAAAAGTATTCTAATAAGTGGCACTGGTGCAACGACAAACTGCAAAAGATGAAACGTAAACAAACTAACCAGCAAAAAGATTTCCAACATAAAATAAGCAAAAAAGTCGTCGAGAACACCAGAGCAAATACACTTATCATCGGTGACTTGAACGTAAAAGAAATGAGCGAAAGTAAACAGAACGACAAGAAGAATGATAAAAGTCGTCATCGAACCATGCAGAGTACAGGGTCAATTGGGCGCTTCGCTCGATTCTTAACCTATAAAGCAGAAAGGTTAGGTAAGAAAGTAATAAGGCTCAGCGAACGGAACACCACCAAGAGATGCACTTACTGCATGACCAAGGAGAATCGCTCCCTCTCCGAACGAACTATTAACTGTGATTGTGGGCTAACAATAGACCGAGATACCAGCAGCTCTGCAACGCTTCTGCAGCGCTTCCTCGCACTCCTAGCACTATCACACCAACGCCTTGTGGTCAGGCAACGACTCTTGAAACGTTTTCGAGAGAAGTTTTTTGCGACACAAAGTTGTTTTCGAACAGCGGACAGCCAAACGTTAAACGAAAGTTCCTCCCTTCGGGGAGTTGGGCGGACTCGCAGCGAATCACACGTTAACATAACCTCTTTAAGAGGGCGTTAACGAAGATAGACCATGAGCATTTATTAGTTTCATTAGGTGTGCTCATTGCAAGAATTTCTAGTACTATTAAAAGAATTGGACAAAAAATTGGTTTCAGTATATTTTGAGAAATTAAATGATGATTCTGTATTAGAGAAAACAGATTTTGTTAATGCTTCAGGTCATTGTTCGCTGGTTATAGATTTACTATTAGAAGATATCATTATTGATTTTTTTAAAGAGAAAGAAATACCTTGCATAATTGAAGCAGAAGAGAAAGGAAGAACTGTATTAGCAAAAAATCCTGAATTCCTAATTATAGCTGACCCTTTGGATGGGTCAAACAATTACCGTAGAAGAATACCATTAACGTGTTATGGTATAGCAATTGCGAAACTCGAGAAGATTGATGCTTTCTTTAATGATATTTTGATTGCATCTTGCCGTTCATTTCATTCTAATGAATTCTACTATGCATTGAAAGGAAAAGGAGCATTTGATGAAAAAGATAACCCAATAATTCCTTCTAAGGAAGTAAAATTAGAAAGAGCAATGGTTGCTTTCGATTTGGATAGAGCGTATCGAAATAGGGAAGATGTAGTTTCTACAGTATTAAAGGTTCTAAGACACTGTCGAGGGACAAGAAGATTTGGTGCAAACATATTAGATATTATGTACGTTGCATCAGGAAAGATAGAAGCAATGATAGATATCAGAGAAAAATTCTCTGCAGTACATACACCAGCTCTTTTCATTTGCCAGGAAAGTGGTGCAAAAATAAAATCATTTTATGATGCTGAATTCAATCCTATCCTAAAAGCCAATGAAAATATTAACTTCGTTTTATGTGGAAACCAAAAATTAATGGATGTAGTAATGAAGAAAATGAAAGGAAATGACTAATGGAAAATATTCCCAAAAGTCAAGTTAATGAGAACTTTGCCCTGAAGGCATTTTCATTTTACCATCTTTCTTCATCATCATCGTTGCATTTTGTACTTGCTCCATAGTTATTTTTCCTTCGTCTACAAGCTTCTTAACTTTGGCATGACCTTCTGGTCCTTTTTGCATCATAGCTACAATAACCATCGGAGATAGTTCAATTTCTTCTTCTTCATCAAGGTAAGCTTCAACATCGATTGATTCGATTCCTTGGAATGAATAGTAAGTATTGTAAAGATCTGCGTAAATGCCTTCTTTCTTCATGAGTTCGTTATGATTACCCATTTCAATTAATTCGCCATTTTCAAAGACAATTATTTTATCTGCATCATGTATTGTTGATAAACGATGGGCGATTACAAAGGTTGTTCTGTTTTTGAATAGTATTCTTTGAGCGTTTTGAACCAATGATTCAGAATATGCATCTAATCTTGATGTTGCTTCATCTAGGATGAGAATCTTAGGATCAGATAACATTGCTCTTGCAATGGTAATAATCTGTCTTTGACCAGCGCTAAGTTGCTTTCCACCTTCGCGAACCATCGTATTGTATCCTTCTGGTAATGCTTCAATAAAGGTATCAGCACCAATTAGCTTACAAATTTTATAGATTTCTTCTTCAGTTGCATCTGGTTTACCATATTTGATATTATCAAGAACTGTTGCTGTAAACAGAAATGGTTCTTGTGGGATAAGCCCTAAAGATTGTCTTAGTGTGTCTTGTTGTACTTGACGAATTTCTTGATCACCAATTTTGATTGTACCCTTATCAACATCGTAAAACCTTGTAAGTAACATGCTAGCAATAGTGGTCTTTCCAGCACCAGTATGTCCAGCTAGTGCTATAGTTTCCCCTTCTTTCACATCAAAACTGACATCCTTGATGACATAGTTATCATCTTCATATGCAAACCAAACTTTCTCAAATTTGACAGAGTAATTTTCTTTTAATGGTTCTGCATCTGGTGCATCTTTTAGTGCAGGAGTAGCTTCTACTACATCCAGCACTCTATCTAATGCTCCTAGAGAAGTTTGCAGTTGTGGGAACATCATTGAGAGATGT
>JAUVZH010000277.1 GCA_030602675.1 Candidatus Heimdallarchaeota archaeon
AACTTGTCAAAAAATATCTTTCTATCCAGCAATTTTAGGGAATCTATTGATTAAATTGATATAAGAAAATTTTTTATAATCTCAAAAGATTACTATATCAGATTTATTGGAGGAGGAACTATTTGTTCTCTTTAAAATTTAAACGAATAAAGTTACTTTTTGCTATAATTATTCTTATTTTTACTTTTAGTAGTACAAGTTTGTTAGTTTTAGGCACATATTACAATAGTCACAATGATCATTTTAACCAAAAGGATGCTGATGTAACAGTAGATATAACTGTAGCTGGTGGTCCATTAGAAGTACATAATGATTTTGCTTTTTTGAAAGATTGGCCAGATACACTCATAAAAGTAGATGTTTCTGATATAACAAATCCCGGTTTACCATCAAATGTTACTGATGGAAATCTAATTGCTGGTGACTATGACATTTATGATGACAAGCTATTTGTGACAATGTATAGACATATGTTAGTATATGATGTAACTAATCCAAATGCTATAGGGGATCCAATTTATAATTGGACACAAGGTGATTATGACCCAGTTTATGATCCATCTCATATTACCATAGCAAATGACATTGCTTACATAGTAGATAGTGGTGTTTTGTACATTTTTGATTTTTCAGATCTTTCTAATATCATCTATCTCAATCAGTTAAATTTAGACAATCCCTTTAGAGAAATGATATATGTAAATGATTATCTTTATTTCTCGTTAGATCATTCCGACAACAATTATTTTGGTTTAGTAGATGTTTCCAATACTTTAGTATTGAATTCAATGATTACTTTGGAGAATTCTTCAGTTGATGGCAGTTGGGATGTAGCAGTTAAAGATAACTATGCATATATGACTGTAAACAATTTTGCTGATCATCGTTGTTTTCTAACAGTAGTTGATATTTCTAATAAAGCACAACCAGAAGAACTCACATCCGTAGAACTTGATGCTGATAATGCTTATCATATAACAGTACATGAAAACACAGCTTATATTGGATTAGATGATAAAGGATTAGCAGTGGTTGATATATCTGATCCCGAAAATCCCGGTGAACCTATCTATAATGGATTTGGAAGATATCCATGTGATGTACACTATGTTTTAGTTCACAATAACCATCTACTTTTTACCTATAATCCTGGTCTAGGTATTGTCTCTCTAGCTGATGCTTCGAAAGTTACTAAGTCAATGGTCTATTATCCATTAATAATGATACCAGGATTAATCTTTCCAGTATTTACTAAAAGGAAAAGGAAGAATTAGATTCCTTTTCTTTCATCTTATTTTTTTAGTTTAGATTGGCAACTAAATTATGCATATGTTTTATTCTTGGTTTGAAAAGAGAAAAAAAGAAAGAAGATGAATGAATTCATCGCTTTCTCATATAACCTACTGCTAATCCAATAGTAAGTAAAGCTATAAAACCTGTCGCCCAATGTATAGATACTTTCTGAGTACTGTCCTCATTTAGTAAAATAATATGTGCTTCATTAGTACTTTCTGAAGAACTCGCAAAAGCATAGACATCTAGTTTATCTAAAACTCCTGTTACAATATTATAGCTCATTTCTATAGTTTGTTTAACTCTAAATATACCAGGTAAAAATAAGAGAGCATATTCATATTCTATTTGAAGTTTCTGAGTAAAAAGATCGCTTGTAAGAGATACTTCAAAAATACCACTGTCATTGCTATATGTATATGGTGTCATCATATCATAGAAATATTCAAATAGACTTTCATTGCCTGTATCAAATTCAATAGTTGTTGGGAGAATAAATAACCAAGCCATTAAAATTTCATCTGTTAAATTAAGAGTCAAGTCTAAATCAGAAGGGTTATCACTTAGATAGGCATCATTGAGATAAAATTCTGCCCAATCTACATCACTATAGAAAAGCTCACCATAGTGACTAATATTTAGCTCATCTGGATCCTTTGTAACTTTTATTTTAATTTGATCTCCTTCTACTGCAGTATAACCGGTTTTTAAAGGCCATTCAGCTGGTACCCCTTCTGTATCGAATTTCGCAATATCCCATACTATTTCTTCATTTGGTACTATATGATCTGAAAAGTAAAATCCTGTCATTACATCCTTTGCTACCAAATTTCCACTACTATAGGAAAATGTTAGAAATGAAATAATGAATAATCCCATAAAAATTGTGTTTTTAACTCGCAAGTTTCTTTTACCCTCACAAAAAACATTGTTGCTAAACTAATCTTTTAAACTTTAATAAGTTATTCTCAAAAAATAGATGAATAAAACGAGAAAAAAACACATAACAATAAGTTATACGCTTATTTTGAACTTACATCTATTTTTAATGTAGTATTTTTGAACAAAAACCCAAAAGAAGATTTTACAACCCTTTCTTTGCAATTTATACTACTCTGATGTAGGTTTGTTCTTTTGGATCTTTTATTGGTTCACCATATGGCAGGTATTTATCAATCATTATTGAAACATCATTATAGTTCATATCTATGTGATAATTTTCCATCACTCTTTTCAATCCAAGATGGATTTGTTCTGTAGGGTACTTGCATGCAATAAAACCTGAAAATTTACCTTGTTTATTAAGAATAAGCGAATATTCACCCAAATCAATTTCCCGTGGAAAGACCTCCTCTCCAACTATTTCTGTTGCGAAAGCTGCTATTGCTGTAGCAATTCCAGAAATTAGATGCTCATTCATTTTGTGTGTTGTTGAGAAGATACCTTGGTAGAGGTTTAATCCATGTTCATTATAGATGTTTATGGAAATTACTTGTGAAGAACCATAAAGAGAAGTTTTACCTCCTAATAACATCCCAATAGCTAGTAAACCTGCTCCAATGCTAGTAGATACGAGTTCAGCATGAAGAAAGGCTTTCTGGAATAAAACTCTGTATCTTAATGCATAAATTCCGATGCTCACAAAGAAAGCAATTAACACCCCAGCAATCAAGAAGTTAGTACTCTTCTTGTATTTTTCATCAATTATTGAAAGCTGTCGAATGAGATGCGTTAGAAAGTATGTTCCTGATAGAATCACGCCACTTGCTAAGCAGATTATCCAAACAATGTTAGCTGATGCTTTCGTAAGATCCAATTCAGCATCATAAACAACTGAAAAAACATCAGGAGAGATCGTTAATGCAATTACTCCACCAATAACTAAGAAAACGACATATAATGTAACTCGTTTCAATGGTATTTGACCACTTAATGAGCTAGCAAAAAGAACATTACATATCATTGCCAAACCATTAGCAATAACTCCAAAAACAATAAAATAATAAGAAATTTTGATATCAATAGGATTACTAAAAATTGTCTGGAACAAACCAGCAAGAATCCATAAACCAATTAATACTTCTAAACCTAGGAAATAATATACCGGAGTTGATTTTAGACTCCATTGTTTTACAATAACTATAATTATACTTGCAATGATTATTGCTAAAGAGATAGAACTGTAAATTATAGATAGATAATTCATAGCTGTTATTAGAATAGAGTAAATAAATAAGTTACTTAATCTGCAAACGACAAAATTTTATTTTGAAGATTTCATTTAGCTTTTCATTATCAACTTGCCACTTGCTAAGTATTTGGATTAATTGCTGGAAAAATATTGTTAACAACAAAATTTTCAATAGCACCTCCTTGGTAATAATTTGGAGGATAATCCATAATTGTTCCAGTTGCAGTCGTAACTACGACCATATCTAGAGAAGGGATACAGAAAATTATCTGACCGCAGCAGCCCTTGGCCATATAACAGAAGTGACCTGAAAATGTGGCAGTCCACCATTGATAACCATAACCTGCAGTACTAAACAAAATGTAGTTGAGCAAGCTCTCAATTTTGTTTCCACATTCATAATTTTGAATTGATTCAATCACCCAATCTTTTGGAACGATTTCATTACCTTCATATGTACCATTATTCAGATATAATAATCCATACCGAGCCATAGCTCGAGGTGTGAAATACATTTCATGTCCGCCAGTATAATATCCTTGGGGATCTTGAGACCAATAACTTATGGAAATATCTAGTGGGTTGAACAAGTGTAAATCAGCAAATTGCTTTGAACTCATACCAGTTGCTTTGGTAAGAATTACTGAAAGTAAATTTGTTTGAGGAGTACTATAATCCCAATCCTCACCAGGATCATGACTTTTAGGTAATTCTAAGGCATATCTGACCCAATCAGAACTATTTGTATAATCACGCCAATCATCAGCCATATCATCAAAATCAAGTCCGCCTTTCATAGCAAGAAGATGTCTAATTGTGATATTGTATTTCCAAGGAGCTAAATTAAGATACTCATATTCAGGAAAGTAATCCATCATTTTCCTATCTAAATCGGGAATGTAGTTTTTGTAATGAGCCAAACCAATTAAAGTAGACATAAAACTCTTTGATGCAGAATGGATGTGATAAGCATTATATCTCGATCCATCATTGAAGTACCATTCCGCAACGAGAACCCCATGTCTGACTATAAGAACACTTCTCATGAAACTATTACTATTTGCCCAATTATAGGCAAACTGCAATTTTGTTTCATTAAATCCAAAATCCTCTGGTTCGCCG
>JAUVZH010000385.1 GCA_030602675.1 Candidatus Heimdallarchaeota archaeon
GGTTCTTATCTTCATCAGAATCAAATCCCTTTACTTCAAAGATGAGAAGATTAAATTCCAAACCAGCTTTTTGCCATAATTCAAACATTGCTGTAGTTCCAGGTCCAACATGTTCTTCCAATTGTTTTCTTGGATTTGCTACAAATTCATTAAGTCTCTTCAATATATCCTCTGTGAAGTCAAATTTAGATAAGAAATAAATGTTATTTGACAAATCCTTTTCTGTCCATAATGCATCAAATTTAATTCCACCTACGTCTGAAATAACTTTCTCAACTTTGTCATAAACGATTTCTTCAGAATAAATTTGTAATTTATCGATTTCCTTCCAATCTAAATTCATTGATTGAATCCATTGAAGATCTTCTATTTTTCTCCCGATTCTGCTATGAGTAGTTGAACGTTTGTTTAGTCTTATAGGCAAATCACCGCCAGTTGACAAATACTGGACGATTATATGACCCAAAGGTTCCCTATCATCATATGATGCAGTTGGTTTTTCAACTTCAAATAAGCTTGTTCTGTAGGGTATAACTTCAGAAAGGATTCTTGTTATTTTTTCAAAATCTCCAGGTGATTTCTTATCATATAATCTCTTAGCTTCGACTACTTTAGCTTCTTTTAGTTTACTTACTGGACCAATATTTTCCATAAAATCTCTATTTACTATACTTTCCAAGGTTGAAAGCCAATACCTTCGTCCGTCAAAATCATGTTCAGATCTTTTAATTGTCAATAATTCTGAGTTTAACGCATCACTAAATGCTTTAGCTATGAAACCTTCATTTGGGAAGAATCCAGGATCAAATGGTATAGTACAATCTAAAATTAGCAATCGACCCTCGAGAAGAATTTGCAGGATGTTTTTACCAAGTTCAGATTGTCGTTCTTCAATAGTTAAACTCGAATGTATTTTCTCAGAAATATTTTGGATAAGTATTCTGCTTTCTTTTAGAAAACGTTCATTTTCTCTTGTTGCTTCTAATAAGAAGAAGGGAGCTAAATTCTCTTTAGAATATAGAAGACTCCCAACCATTGCGCCCTTTTTTCTAAATGTCTTAAAGATTCTTGAGATATAATTATCTATGACAGCTTGTAATTCTTTAAATTGATTGTATGGGAGCTCTTGAGCATTTCTTCGCCAATCAGCTAAACCAACTACTACTAGATACCATCTTCTTGGAATTTTTATCTTCAACATAGGAACTACTCCAAACTAAACAAATACTTTACCACATTTAACAAATATTAATTCAGCATATTAAATTTGTTTTATGGAAGAAACATATCAAAACTTGTCATATAAATAATGCTATTGAAATACCGGTTCCTCCAGCAATTAAGGAAAGTGCGATAAGGAAAATCCCCTTTACGATAGTCTTTTTACCACCTTTATTATCCCAACCTGTTGCCCATTTTATTGCACCAACAATTGCTAGAACCACACCCAGAGCAAAGGAAATTGCAGCTAAAAAAGCAATTGCATTGCTAAATATAGTTGTAAAGTGATTTGGGAGTTCCTTCAGATTGTCCAATAAACCGCATATATCAATGAGATTATCATTTTTGACATTCATCAGCACATTAATTCACAATATTATTCTTAAAATTGAAAAATAAAAATACCACAAAAACCCATTTTCCTTACAAACTAAAATGTTAAATGCAATTGTTGGTGTTGATACTCTATAATGAGCAAAGATAGGAATTTGGTCAATGATGAGAAAGAGGAAACTGAAATTGACCTGACAATCATACCAAGCATAAAAAATCTTTCACCAACCAAAATTGCTGACCAATTTTGGTGTGAAATGCAGCTCCATCTAAAATCACATTTAGGCATGGAACCAACAGAAGAAATGATAGTTGGTTCTGAAATTCATAGAAAATTGGAAGAAGAGCTTGGTCCTGTGGTTGAAGTTATAGTAACAACATTTGAGGATAATTTAATCGCATATATTTTGCAGATTTATACCAAATTACAAACTTTGCTAAAAAGAAATATCACTCGAGAACTGCCAGTAATTGGCAAAATACAAGATATCCTATGCTTAGGAATTATAGATCAAATAGAAATTGAAGAAGCAGAATCTGATAATAAAAAGATGGTTATAACTGATTATAAGACACGTAAATCAAAGAGAGCCCCTTCTTATGAACAAAAAAGACGAAACCGAATTCAATTGCAAGTTTATTGGCATATGCTACGAGATTTGAGAGAGAAGAAATTTACAATTGAGATGTTCAAGGAATATTTCGAGGTCCCTGAAGAATTAGTACCATCTGATGAATTGTTACAGCAATTGCCTGATGAACACAAAGGAATATTGCAAAAATCTAGTCCCCATCTGTTATTAGATGAAGTTTTTTCGATTTTCAAGGGTTTACCTAGTCTTTCTAATGAGCTAAAAGCAATTTATATGCATCAGATTGATCAGCAAGTAGTGTTTGCAGACCGTACATATTTCCATGAAGAAAGTTTTGAAGTGGATATGGAATGGGCTGTTGGATATTGGAAAGGTGAACGAACCCCAAATGAATGTCCTCAGCAATGGATGTGCAAATTCTGTCAATTTACAGATAACTGCTCGTACTTTCTTAAAAGATATCTAAATAAAAAAGAAACTAAAAATAAATGAACAGAAATTCATTCGTTTTCATTTATCTTGGGCGTACTTTTGGCGTTTCTTCAAAGTCTTTATCAATTCAGTTTTAATAGATACTTGAAGTAATTCTGCATCAATTAGGCCTACTACTATTAGTGAGTCTTCTTTTTCTACAACTGCTAAACGATTGAGATTCATTTGATGCATAAGATCATCTGCTTCTGCTAGTGATGCAGTTTTAGGAATAGTTGTAACAGGTTTTATCATGAAATCTTTTGCTTCAATATCTGGTGAAAGCATTCCTCCATCTTTCAAAATCAGTCTTAAAACATCTCTTTCTGTTATAATACCTACTACTTCGCCAACACTTGTAACAAATACACACCCTTTATTTGATTGTAAAAGAACTTTTGCTACTATAGTAATACTATCATTTTCATCAACCATTGCAGGAGGAACCATAACTACTTCTATTAGAGATTTTGTTGTCAGAGACATTGTAATTCACTATCATCTTGGTATTTTGTTCTGATTAATAATTTTAATGGTACTTAATATTAAATTCGTTATATCTTTTAATGTTTAATCAGTAAAATATTTTTATCCTTTTTCTTTAATTTATCAATAACATAGTAAGAGCTTATGAAATATTGCGAGTGTAGAGAAACGATGAAAAAAATAATCAAAAAAACATATTTGTTAATTACTATAATTATACTTTTTCTAAATATTTCACAAGTTATAAGTGCAGATTATGAAAATATTTCAGTAGAAGAAGCGAAGAGTAGATTAGATAGCGACCCATCAATCTTTCTTTTAGATGTTAGATCATCGAAAGAGTTTGTAGATGATGGACA
>JAUVZH010000027.1 GCA_030602675.1 Candidatus Heimdallarchaeota archaeon
ACAAATTTCCAGGTAAAGCTGAGAAGATTATTCGGCGCTCATCTATTGAAGCAATTTTTTCTTCCTGATTTTTAGTATTACTGTGTATTATCTCCCATTGTGGTTCAGTTGAACGAATGCGATGCTTTCTGATAAAGGCAGTAACTTCATTTCTATCAGCTATAATTAAGGTCTTTTCCAGAAATGGCAAGTGATGGTTTTCAGTTGATAACAAACCTTTAGCAAACAGCAATGATATTGCTGTCCGTGAAATTCCGTTATCTAGCTCATCTGTGCATAGGGATAAGATATCTTTAATTTTAGTTACACCAAGAACAAGTCTCAAGAGAACGAATGTTTGTGCTCTTTGCAAAGATTTCGAGTCAAATAATATTCGTTCAGTCTTGTTTTTCATCAAGATTTCTTCTATTTTTTGAGGATGGCTCAAGTAATACTCATCAATTGTTCTTTCAGGATTGAACACTAATGAGAAATTTTTTTTCTCGGAAAGGTCTAAAAATCGCAATCTTCCTAAGCGTTGCAATAGACCATTTACTCCTGTAATGGGCCATGAAATGTTAATTATGTAAACAATATTTGGGATGTCCATTCCCAGCTCTAACAATGATGTAGCAAAAACAAACCTAATTGTGCCATTATAGATTCCTTTCATAGTGTAGGTTTTCTCTTGACGATTCAACTGGCTATTAATGCAAGCAAATGGTGAATGCATTCTTAGTATTTCATCAGGTATATTCGTTTTTTTCTTAAAAAGTTCATTGCATTTTGCTACCAGCTCGCCAACCTTTCGAATATCATCAACAAAGATAACACAGACTCCTTTTATTCTGCGTAAGTATGGATCTATCTTCTCCAAAAGTAAATCTTCGATTGATTCTGGCTGAAGAACCATCACTCGAACAGTGCCTCTTGTTGCATTTCCGGTTATGATTTGTGCAGGTGGGAGAAATTTATCACGAAAAATCTCTGCTTCTTTTACAGTAGCAGAAGCTAGAATGATTCTTAGGTTAGGATTTATCTTTTTCAAGATAGCAATCATTTCTCGAACATGAGCTAGATATCCTCCTGAACCTGCATGAATCTCATCGACAACGAAGGCACCAGCATTAAGTAGCCAATCAAGAAAGTCATCATTGCCTTCCTTAAAAAATCGATAGAATAACTTGTCAATAGTTGCTAGGATAATATTAGGCTTGCTCTTTTCTATGAAGTCAATTTCCTTGCGAGTTAGATCACCATTGTATCTGCTATAAGTTACTCTTTTCCCAGTTATTTCATGAATTTTATTACAATATTTAGCAATGCGTTGCTCTTGATCCTCTGCAAGCTGTTTTGTGGGATAGATTATAATAGCACAGTTGATTTTACCAACAACGATGTCCTCCAAAATTGGAAATAAAAATGTTTCAGATTTTCCTGAACCTGTTCCAACTGCAAGGAAACAGTCCTTTCCTTTGAGTATACTTCTTATTGCTTCCAACTGGTAAGAATAGAGTTTATGTGGGAACAACTCTTGTATGCTTTTGCCAATCTCTTTTAATCCCACTTCATCATCGCTTACATAGCAATCAGATACCTCACACTTCAATGGTGGTAAATCAAAAACTGACTTTACAAGAACTCCTTTAGACACTCCTTATCCCTCCACCAATCTTGCACCGATAATATATTCCCAAATTGACTCAAGTTTGTCCTCCAGAAACAGTTCGAATCGTTCATCAAAATCTTCAGGAGAGAAAGTCTTAACAATTTCATCAACAGCTGAATCTATCATATCAATCTGGTCGTTCACTTCTATAAAATCCAATTGACCTAGCATTGCCTTGATTTCTTTCACAAGGAACTCTTCTTGTTTCTTTATTTCAAAATTCTTCTCATAATTCTCTGCTATGGTATCAAGCTTCTGATAATCAATTAACAGCTTAGGTGGTAATTCTTTTCCATTAATCAAGCAGAGATAGAGCTTGTTTAGTTGAGCTAGATATTTTTCCTTTATTCCATATCTATACAGATTTTTCCTCCCGACTCGCCAAATTAACCCATCTTGTTGTAATGCCTCGAGAGTAAGATATGTTTCACTTGGTGGTAATTCTACTTCTATAGAAATCTCTTTTGCGCTCTTGGGATAAATAGCACCAAACTCATTATACTCCTTGAGCAAGAAGAGCATTACTCCAAATTTATCCATGATACAGGCAACTCCAATAATGTTTCACGAAATTCTTGTGTGATCGGCGATAATTGACCAATTTTTTCGCCATGTTTTTGATGATGCTCTTCTTCTCTATCAGAAAACAAGAATGCAAGCTCCTCAAAATTAGCAATTTCTTGGTTCACTCTTTGTTCTATGTGTTTCGATCTCATCCAAACTAATGGCTGAAAATCAAGCTTTTGAATCTCTTCTTGACAGATTTGAAAAGCATGTTCACCTAAATCCTTCCTCACTTTTGCTGGCAAATATTCCCATTCTAACACTAATCGCCAAAGTTTAACTGCTAAATTATTCCCAAAATCCGGGTTTTTGATGGGTAGATGTTCCTCTTCTAACCTATCACCAATGTTGGTTAGTAAAAGATCAAATTTGTCAATTTCTTCCTTGCAAGCATCTCTAAAAGATGAATACTGCTTCCCGCGATAAATACAAGGACTCTCGAAAAGTTCTTCCTTCTTCTCATAGAGAATCTCACATCCATATCTCGTAACAGTGTAAATTCTCTCTCCTTTGAATGCCGTTAAACGTTTTATATCATCATGAGTGATTTCTTCAGCTAATATAGCATCAACCAGTTTATAGTGCCCCGCTTTCTTTAATGAATCACTAAGATCTAAAGGCAATCCCATCCAAGAAAGGTCAGAATTAATACTGAAATGTGAAAAACCACCAACTCCTAAATAATTAATGTCTTTCTCTTCCAGAAGTTTCCACATTTCTTCCTCATTGAATTGGTATGAAGTGTTAAATAGAGCATCAGCGGGTGTTCCAGCCATACTATTATAATTTCCTACCATGCGTTTTAGTCGGATGAGTCGATCAGAAATACGATAGCTAATTTTGAAATCATATGGTGATATCAGCTTGTTAGTGAATTCCCAGAGAACGTTTGCTGCTATGCCTTCTGCTGAATTGCATAGCTTGTTTGCATGGCTATGAAAGCCATGGAGATACGCATCACCAATTTTATCAACATACTTCTTAAGCATTCTTTGATCAGATATCATTCCTTGCAAAGCGAAGATAGTGCTAAGATCGCTTTTGATTGCTGATTTGAGATAAAGATTGTTGAAGCCATTGCTCAACCTTATAGCATCGACATACACAGCTCTTTTGGGTTCTATTCTTTCAACTTTAAACCAGCCACTCAAATTAGTTTTCCGCTCATAATAGCAGCCGTTGTCAAGTAATCTTTGCTTTATCTCTTCTTGAATGCCTGTATAATCAAAGATGTATTTTATATCCTTTAGTTTATACTTCACATCACCAATAAACAAGTCATCATCGATTAATCGTACATCATAGCCTTGATATATTGGAATTCCTAAATTGGTTTTTGCTTGCTCTATCTCTTCAGCTTCTAAACCTGTTAATTGGTATATCTGGTCATAAAATATATGGCTACAGTCTTTTACACATCTTATGTATTGTTTTAGGTTATTTTTTTCATTCATTTCTATCTCTCTACTAATTAATTTTAAAGTCAACCTCTTTCTTGGACAAGCTTAATTGTTGAACCACATCTTGGGCACTTTGTCGGAGTTGCTCCTTGTTGAGGAAACGCTGCAGTGCCTAAAGACTCCAGTGGAACCATCTCTCCTCGCTCATCCTTACAAGGCTTGCAAAAATGTGTGAATTTCTCTTCCCCGTTTTCTGAATAGCCGTCAAATCTTTTTGGATTTGACTTATTGAATTCATCAATAGTGAAATGCATCTCTACTATATCTGCTTCCAGAAATGCTTCACAAGCAACAGTATTTTTTCTAAGAATTGAGGTTGAAATATAGCCCATTTTATCTTTTGGAACTTTTCGCTCTGCAGTTTCTCTCACTTCTCGCCAGAAATTGCAGCTATTTTTGTTGTAATAATAGCAGTTCCCACATTTTTTATAGAAATACTCAGGAATCTCTTTAGTTGAATAGTATGTAACACTTCTCCCTACTGGTGGTTTTACTGTGACAGCTTTTAGTGACATCGAACTGTTTTTTTCGATATTAACCAATGCTTGTTCAACGTCTGAACTCAATAATGAGAGGTTTAGAGCAATTTGTGCCTTGGTCATTGGACTTGTTGCAAATTCAAGCTCTTCCTTTATCGCCTGCTCGATAGCTAATCTATCTTTCTTTCCTATTAATGGTTCATCCATTAAGTCAAAATTTTGTCCAATAGCCTTGCTAATGAGATTAAAGCTCTTTTTTGCTTCTGTTGTCATGTGGTCTTGAAAACTTGTTAATAATATGCAGACTTTAAAAACGGAAAAGCTATCTTGTGTTCTTGAGAGAATTTTAGCAATCGTCTCATCTTCATCATTCTCCTTTGTTTTTAACCTTCCAAGCAATATTTGCAGGTCATCATAAGCTAATTTTCCATCAGTAAAATTATGGAAGATTTCCAAGATACAATTCCAATCTAGCGTGTCATTTTGTGTTCTGCTTTTAATATCCGATAAAACGCCAATAGGGTCTTCTTGTATTTCTTTGAAATATGTCGATGCTATGAGAAATTTCTTGCCAAATGGAGTAAGGGTATATATTCCTGAATTTTCTCTTACTTTAGAAACTAATGCGAAATCACCCAGAGCTTGCTGATATAAATCAAATAAACATTCAAAAGAATCTGTAGATTGAAATAATACTTCAATTATCATTTCTTGAAGAAATTCTGGGTTTTCTTTTATTTCGCAAGTATTTTGAAGAAATCGATAATTAATTGAATTTTGAATTCGTAGAACTAGTTCACTTTTTGATGGTTGCCCTGAATAAAGTCTTAATAACATTAAATTTGGGAGAACAGATTGAAGACTTTCTCTAATGTCATGTCTGTTCAGGTCGGAATCAAAAGCAAGCTCGTGATCTCCAGCAATTTTGACTGCTGTTGTCACTTTTAGCATATTCTTTTGTTCATCTTGAGGAATAATTCCTGGAGAGATATAATGCATTCTGATGTTTAGATTATTCGATCTTCTCTTGAAAAAGATTATACCATCAATATCAAAAGTTGTGAAACTCTTTGTAGCTCTTCTGAGAGATCTGTTCTCACAAAAAGGATCAACAAAGATATAGGCATTTGCAAGTGGCAACCTAACTCTATTCTTTAGTTCTACTAGAGAACTTTTTCGATAGAGTAAATTTCGAAGAAGACAATCATAGCTTGTAATAATTATACAATCATTAGCAGATGGATGACTATTTCCTTTGAATTTTGAAAAAGTAGAAGCTACTCGAATGGCATATTTATCTATTGGTGTGGAAACAGTTTCCTGTTGATGTGGATTGCGAATATTAAATATTTTTCTTGCTTTATCAGAAGTTCGCACAACAATCATAGCTGACGAGTTGGCAAACCGAGCTTTCAGTAAAGCTAGAGTAACTGCAACTTGCAATTGCTCATCTTGATCAGGCGTCACAAAAAGCAAGTCTTCATCACATCTTACAGCTTTTCGAGTGCTATCATTATCGACACCTGAGGGAAAAGGATAATCTCGAAGAACAGTAGTAATAGCCTTTGGTAAAGTGTTTATGAATCCCACAAGAATCACCCTTGAATAAAGTCATTTAATATGGAAAAATTGCCAATTACTGTTCTTGTGCTAAAGTCTATGATGTTTGTCCTGAAACTCTCTTTCAGGTCATCTTCTGATGTGTTTAATGTATCATCATTTTCAGTTATTTCATCCAACAAACTTTCATGGAGTTCTACTATATAATCCTTTTTTGACTTTAAACGAATTAAAATATCTTTCAAATGCTCTTTGCTACTTTGTAGTTCCTCAAATCTTTTCGTTGAAATCGTAACTTGTTTTGTACTAATAGAAATTGGGAGAGTAGGTTGATATATATTTAAAATAAACCAGAATAATGGATTATTGACATTAACTTGATAAGCTTGCGTCTTTGATCGTGGAAGTTTAGTTAGAATATTAACTTGAATTAAAAATTTCACTAAGCGATCTATTGTTCTTGAGGATATGGATAATTTCTCATCAAATTTGAAAGCATTCAATGAAGGATAAATATACTGACCATGATTCAAGGTATTATCAAATAAGTATTTGCAGAATATCTGCACTGAGCAAGTAACATTAATTTCTGCACAGGATAATTCATTGTAGTTATGCTTTTCATGAGCTACAGAGGATTCCAAAGACATTATTATCACCCAAACTCTGTTGACTTTTATTTAAAAAGCACTAAATTCGTCAAAAAACAAAAAGGCTCGAAAAATCAGCTAAAAAAGAAGGCCGGAGAAGCCTTCTTTTTCGAAACGAGAGGTTACTTTGAGTCCCTTTAGAATTTAGTAAGTTATGAAAATTTGTAATTTCTTAATTTAATTCTTACTTCTGAAGAGAAACTCCCAAACCAATCGTCTTTGATGTTTCTCTCAGCAGCTCGTGTCCGTTCTCGACCGTAGAAGGAGGACTCCATGAAATGGAGGAAGTAGGTCGTCCACGCGAGGAGCATCCAGCGACTGAGGTTTTTGGCATAGGAACTAGTTCCCCTTTCCGTATTTGGGCATATCTCTTCCAGCTCTAATTTATACTCATGATTACGGAGTAACTCTTCTTAACTCTTAGTTGATTAGTCACTATTTATTGTTTGAAAAAATGTTTTAAGATAAAGATGTAAAACGGAATTATGTATTTGAGAAGTGACAGTTATTTGTACCTTAAAATAATCACTCAAGTTTTTTTGAACATCTTCAACTTCACCATTAGTAGAGTGGATAAGAAGATATCTGCTTCGGAACGATAGGTTCTTGACTAAATTGAGTAATTTCTCATTTGGTTGCAAGTCTAATTTTGCGACTGCTCTTCGAGAACGAAAGTGTTCAAGTTTGTTAATAGCTAAAAAAGACATCAAGTTCTTAGGCGCATCAGGAAGCTTTGATAGAAGCTTCTCTATAAGAGGTATAGGAAGACTGTCTCGATATTCATATGAAGCTAATTTACTCTTAAGGATTCCAAAATATTCTGCTAACTCTTGCTGTGTCCAAGACCAAATTTCCCGAACCATACGCAAGAACTTGGCACACCCAACTACATGAAGAGTTTGTAGAATATGAAAGTCAAAGTATTCTTCATTATTAACTGAGAGAATGGTTTTTGGATTAAACTTATAGAATTGATAATCTGTTGGATTACTGGTCAAATTATACCTTTGTCGTGTTAGATATTTTTCAAAGTCTTTTTGCTTAGAGGGATGTCTTGGTTGTAGGTATCGGGATAGAATATCTTTTGAAACAGCTTTGATAACCACTATGTGACCTTTCCCCAAGTCTGAATGAAGCTCATTCAATGAATATAAAATTTCAAAGCTCTTTAACACCTTAACGAATTCTTGAGCAAAAAATTCTGAGGAAGTACAAAAACTTACTTTGTTCTTATAGCTCCCATCCGCATCAAGCACACCACTCCAAAACTGCCACCGAAGTGCTTCATCCGATTGAAAAATAAGCGGTTCTCGTAAGGCGTGGTACTTCTTCCCAGTGATTGGTTGATCAATGAGAAAATTAGCTAATCGAACAAGCCATTTATTGTTAAGGTGTAAGAGCCAAATCTTTTTCTCACCTGAAATGGCGCCTTTGATATTAAATAGAGCTAAAGCAATTTCTTGTAAATAAAGCATTTGTTCTTCTGAAAAGTCAACTAATTCTATGTTGTGAAAATTGAGATGTCCATCACCAATGACTACTCCCAAGAAATAGGCAAGATCACCTGTCAAACGCGTTGGGAGATGAAAGTGCTCTCCACGAGCAGATTGGAAGGGAATATATTCTTGTGTAAGAAATTCTTGCCAATGATCGCTCAATCGGAAGAGTGGGAAAGGCAACCGTTTCTGGTTTTCAAGATAGTCGATAAGTTTAGCCTGCCACTTCTTAATGGAATAATCGAGAGTGGTTTTCCGGAAATAATGATGGCATCGTTCAGCTAAATTGAGTGTTGTTTTCCGGACTTTATTAGCTAAAAACTCAGGGAGTGTGATATAGGGTAATCTTTGTAGTAGTCGTTCCCCTGATTGAAAGTCAATTTTGCGAACCATGATCGAATAAAGATTAAGGATGTCTTTTTGAAGGAACATCTTTCCTTGTACTTGTTGCTCAATCAGTTTGTTCGAAGTAAGCCAATCATTCTTTGTAGTTGGAATGTTATCTAGTAACAAAGGATCAGTTCGCCAGTTCAAGTAGTCAGTCATCTCTATCCACTAGTAAATGCTCTTTCTTTCTTTTAAAGACTGCTGGAAAAGATGTACAAATAGTTAATTGTTCAACTATTCTTTTAAGTAAACGATTATTATTTTCAGTCATCTCTTGGGAAAAGAGCTTTATATCTAGCTGTATAAATATTTTGCAGACGAAAAATGCCCCCGAAGAAGAACCAACCCACCAGAAGCTATCAATTCAAGCTCACAAGATATGAGCGCTTGCAGTGGTTCCAAGCACTCACAACAAAAGCAGCTCAGCAATTGCTCGATAAACTCTGGAGCGAAGAGTGGATGGACAAACTAGGTGAAAGTAACCTCAAAGCCTACAAAGTCATCAATGAAGCACAAGCAAAACTAGATGAAATCTATCTCCCTTCAAGGATTCGTCGGGGTGCAACTGAATGGGTGGGAAGGATCATCAGGGGGCAATGCAAGCGCAAGAACTGCTATTATGATTGCCTGGAAATAATGATTCGATTTGGGTTCGAAACAAAGGATAGCACACTCCTTACTGCAATCATGAAGCAATACAGTAAAGAAGGGAAGAATGGCAAGAGCTTTCCACTTCATAAGAAAGTCTTGGTAGATCAAACAATTAAAATGATCAAAAACTTGCATGAAGCATTAGACATCAACATCACGTTCTTCAAGTACACTGATTTTGTGAAGCCAAAAATACAACACTTCGCGTTCCCCTACTCCCCAGACGACAACCAAGCAATAAGATACTTTGCCAACGGAGAGAAGATCCAATATGAACTGAAACTCCCAACAACACCAGAGCCAAAAAGCACAAACGATTGGGAGTGGGTAACAAACGAAATAGCCATCCCGGAAAAAATACAAAAGAAAATTGCCGGAGCACTATCTGACCAACCACTCAAACCGACCCTGCACAAAAAGAAACTCAAAGGGGGATTGGAATGCTTTTTCCTCCAGTTTCCGTGGGAGTTCAAGAAAGAACCAAAAAAGCAAGGCAAAGAGCGTGTGTTGGCAATCGACCAAGGGCTAAAAAAAGTAGCAACAATAGCCATCTTTGAGGATGGCAAACAGATATCAAAGCCGATCTTCATCAACTTAAAAGGTTCAGAATACCAGCACATAGAGCGATTGTACAGCCACATCGGTAGCAATCAGCACAAGCTGGCAAAGCAAAAGAAAAGAAGGACAAGCAAGCAAATTGGTGTGGAAGCATACGAGGAAGAGCGTCGTCGGCTCTATGAGAAACGGAACCGCTTAGGCGAAGAGCTAGCACACACCACAACAAACATCCTCATCCAAATTGCTCTCGACTGGAACTGCACGAAAATAGTCATAGAAGACCTCAGAGATTACAAACCTCCTCGTGGAAGGAGAAACTGGTCACGAAGACTATCAGAATGGCTCAGAGGAAGAATAGCGTTCCTCTTAGAGTACAAGTGCCAAACAAAAGGGCTCACGCTCCAAAAGGTCTGCCCATGGAACACCTCCTCACACTGCCCAAGATGCACAACTAAGGGAGTGAAAGTTAAAGGACCAAACAACCCCCTCGAAGATAAGCGAGGTCGCTGGTTCCACTGCCCCCAATGTGGTTTCACCGCAGACCGTGATTACATCGCTGCAATAAACATCTATCGAGCAAGCTTCATAGATTATCAAACAATTAAAAGTCTTAAAGACACCAGCCCCGTGCCCTACATGGACTCGGAAATCCCTCACCTAACTGTTCCTGGTGGGGGCTCAGAGATGAACTGCGACAACTTGCTTGTAGCGGTGACTGGGAATGGTTAAATAGTGCTATATCCTATTTGTCCATAAAAAAAGGAACGGTTGGAAATCAAATATTTTGTGAGGAAGGATTTTATCTATGTCCAAAGAAAATGCTGATGAAAAACAAAAAGCGAATGAAAAGGAATTGGAAGAAACTAAACCAGAGGTTTTGTTAGAGGTCATTGATACATATATAGAGATTCGAGAATATGAGAAAGCATTATGCATTTTACAAGATGTCTTAAACATCTACGAAAAATCTGATAATACAGTTTCCAATGAGAAAATTGTTTATCATTTGAAAAATGCTATTAAAACTGTGAGCGAATTAATAGGGCAAGATATGTCTCAAGTAGAACAAGTATTGGAAATTGCTGAAGAGCCATTACTATTGTTTAATTTAGCTTGCTTATTTTCTTTACATAAACAAAAAACGAAAGCAACTAGAGCATTGAACAGGGCAATTTCTCTAAGACCGTTGATCAAAGAAATGGCTTCTGAGGAAAAAACACTAAAGAATATTTTCTAATGAATAAAAAATGATGGGAAAATTGTCTCGAAAATCTTTTCAGAGTATTTTCTGTAAAAATTAATTTTCCCGTAGATAATTTCTTATCATTAATGCAACTGCTGCACCCTCACCAGCTGCAGAAGCAGCTTGTTGTGTGGATCCTGAACGACAATCTCCTGCTGCAAATAGCCCTGGAGTTTTTGTCATCATATTATCTCCAGTTACAATAAATCCACCAGAATCGCATTCAACTAAATCTTTTACAATTTCCACATTAGGTTTCATTCCAATAAAAACGAAAACACCATCAGGTTGAAGTATTATTTCCTTATTAGTTTCTTTGTCTAAGAGCTTTACACCTTTCAAAGTCTTTTTTGGACCAACTAAAAATTCAAGTGTTTCTTTATTCTTAAGCAATTTTATCTTTGGTGTTTCAGTAACTTTTTGTTGTAAAACTGCTGATGCTTTCCACTTATCAGAACGACCTACGATAGTTACTTTAGAAGCAAAACGAGCTATAAATACAGACTCCTCAAATGCTGAATTACCACCACCTATAACAAGAACTTCCTTCCCCTTGTAAAATGGACCATCACATGTTCCGCAAAAATGTATTTTATAACCTAACAGATCTCTTTCTCCAGGAACATCAAGCATTTTGTATTTACTACCTGTGGCAACAACAATTGCTTTTGCATCGATTTCCACACCAGTTGTGGTTTCTGCTATTAAGCAATGTCCCATATCTTTTACATTAGCTATTTGGGTTGCTTTCAGAAATTCAACCCCAAATTTCTCTACTTGCTTAGTTATTCGTTTTGCTAATTCATCCCCCTCTATGCCATCTGGAAATCCTGGGTAATTATCTAATCTTTCTGTTACTCCTACTTGCCCTCCCAATGCACCCTTCTCCACGAGTGCAGTATCGAAACCCTCTCGAGATGTATATAGCGCACAAGTTAAACCTGCAGGTCCGCCACCAATTATCAAAACATCATGGAATTTGTGCTTCTGTTCAGAAATAAGATCTAGCTTTTGAGCAAGCTCTGCATTTGAAGGGACAACTAAGTAAGTTCCATCATCAAATTCAATCGTTGGAACTCTTCTTTTTCCTTCATTTATTTTTTCAACAATTAGAGCTGCTGCTTCATCCTTATCAATGTCTATCCAATTGTAAGATATACGATGTTCACCAAGAAATGTTTTTGATCTTTTACAATCCGAACACCATGATGTCCCATAAAAATTCGTTATCTTAGTCATATATAATTTGCAGTTTTAATTGATATTAAACTTTTATAAAATTCGAAGCCTTTTGCAGTTGTTTTTTCATTCTTTAATTAATTTTGTATAATCTTCTATCGACTTCAAAATTTGATTTCTTGTTTTTGTAGCTTTCTTTAAGTCTATAACATCATAATTATTTAGTAGAAATGAATAGTACTGCATGTATGCTTCCATTTGCAGATTGATATTGGAAAACATTTTGTGGACTATTTCCAAGCCTTTATCTGTGATTGAATAGCCATAAGGTTTTATCGCATGCATTTTCAAGAACCCCCTCACATGCAAATTATGTACTGCTGGGTAAATTGTTCCTTTCTTTGGTACCCAGTAACCTTCAAAAGCATTGCTTAAAACAGCTATTATCTCAGTAATCTTTTTTGGTTCTTCACCTGATTTTGCATATTCCATAAGTATTGCTACTTGTATAGAGCTCATTTTCCCAAGATCAGATATTATGTCGAGTATCCACATCCCAATCAGTTAGAGGTCTGACTTCAATTATTTAAAGGTTTCTCGCTAAAATACGAGAATTTAATAGAAAAAGACCAAAAATTTTGATCCAAGTTTTTGTTATTCTTTTTGCAAATATTTATTGGAAATCAATTAATTTAGAGTTCTTTTTAATAAAATTGTAAACGATTTCATTAACTAGCTCTTTGTCTGAACCATGAGTTAAACTATGTGGAGATTTCTCAAGAAACACTAGCTCTTTGTCTTTTGATGAAACTCTATCATAGATGATTTTTGCAGATTCCTTTAACCATTTTTCATCAAGTAATCCAAGGATAATAAGTATGGGATCAGTAATGTCCTTAAGTTGAAATCTATTTCTTTTTACTAATTTTCTTATGGAATTTGCCGGCCATATGGGATACTTATCATAACAGATAATGTTGTATTTTTCTTGTCCTTTCAATTCTTCTTTGCTTTTTTTGATGGCAAAGTTTCTCAGAATAGGAGCCATTAAAGATAAGAGGAATCCTTGATGGAATTTAAACTTCGCAGGGGTTGCCATTGAAATAATGCCGTTGACCTCATTTTCAATAGCAAAACGTAGTGTTAATGCTCCACCCAAAGATAATCCACAAACAAAAAATTCTTCACAATATTCTTTCAACCAGTTAAATGCATAACTATATTCTTTAAGCCAATCATCAGTGTTTGTTTTTATCAGTTCATCTAATGTAGTACCATGACCAGGCAATAATGGTGCAATTGTTGTAATGCCTTTTTCAGCTAAAAATTTTCCTATTCCATGTACTTCATCAGGAGTACCAGTATATCCATGGCAGAGTAAACAGCCCACTTTACCTCGTTCATAGAAAAATGGTTTTGCTCCAGGCATTAATTTCTTGGACATTATTATACCTTTAAAACAGCTATATTTTCTATTAAAAAATCTTATCAAGAAAGTAGTACTAGACTTTTACCAAAATTTGTTCCTTGAGAAAACGTAAAATACTATAACGGATATTTTTTTCTTGTTCAAAGGAGTCCTCAAACAATGAAAACTGGTAAAACTGAGATTTCAATTGAAACAGTAAAAATCCCTACAGATAGTAGAAAAGGAAATCCAAAGAAGGGTGACACTTCATGTGCGTTATGGGTTTTCCAAAATTGTGGTGGAGAGAAAGAGAAGAGATTACGAAGAATCGTTTCTTTGGTACGAAATCGGAATTCCATTGATTGGTTACCAGTTACAGCAGATGGTAAAATATGCATTGTTACTTATTTAGGTGACTTCAGCAATTTAATCAAACTTCGTTCTAGCGTTTTTGGTTTAGGTATGGAATCATTTAGTTTTATTCCAAACAGTTTTTGGATCATTCCACCTAATGATTTGACTCAGTTCAAAGGATTCTATGAAAGCATTCAATCTGACCTTATGACTCGAGAGAAAAGACTACTACAGAAAAGAGAAATGGAAATTAAATCAAAAGCAGTAAAAGTATCTCCAAGTGATTTTGGTGAAGCTGAAGATATAGACCTTACAGTTACAGATATTGATGATCTTAGAAAAGAACTCGAAGCAATAAGCTCAATTTAATTTTCAAAATCAAAAATTCATTGCCATCTTATGTTGGTAAAAAACAAGAAAAAGAGACCAAAAGGTCTCAATAGAAATTTTTTCGCTAGTTTTACATCATTGGTGGCATTCCACCCATTCCAGGAGGCATACCACCTGGACCACCGGGCATTCCACCAGGTCTAACTTTTGCAGCAATAACATCGTCAATTCTTAGAATTAATTCAGCTGCCTCGGAAGCGGACCTTATTGCTTGTGATTTCACTCTTAAAGGTTCAAGGATACCAGCTTTCTCCATGTCATTGACTTTTGCTTTGAAAAGGTCAATGCCAAATTTATAGCCTTCAGCACCTGTGTGCTTTGATCTTATTTCAGTTAAGAGATCAATTGCGTCAAGACCAGCATTTTCGGCTAGTGTTTTTGGAATTATCTCGAGGGAATTTGCAAATTTTTCAATTGCTAGTTGTTCACGACCACCAATGCTTTCAGCAAGGTGTCGTAGTGCTAATGCAATTTCAACTTCTGAAGCTCCACCACCAACAACAATTTTACCGTCTTCTATAGCATCTCTTACAACGCTTAAGGAGTCAGTTAGTGCTCGTTCAGCTTCATCAGTTATGTATTTACTTCCACCACGAATGAGAATGGTTACTGAACGTGGGTTCTTTGATTCAGAGATAAGAATATTATCGTCATCACCAATTTTGATTTGTTCAACCTTACCAGCAGCACCTAAATCGCTTTTCTTCAAATCATTAAGAGTTGAAACGATTTTACCAGTAGTTGCTCTAGCTAGTTTCTCCATATCGCTTTTCTTAACACGTCGGACTGCTAAAATGCCTGCTTTTGCTAAGAAGTGTTGGG
>JAUVZH010000258.1 GCA_030602675.1 Candidatus Heimdallarchaeota archaeon
TCCACCTCGAGATGTTAGTGTTTGAATGATTCGTTGATCTATTCGTTGAGGAAGAAGCTCATATGAAATCGTTCTTATTTTACGTCTAATATTGGAATATGTTGCTTCAGCAATGGATTTAGCAATATTGACCTTATTCAACTCTTTTCCGAGTTTTTTCAGCAAATCACTATATAAAGAGATTTTTTCTTTAGAGTTTGGTGATTTTAAAAGTTCATTGCATTCAGAAACTATTTTTCCTAGTTCTGGGAATTCTTTTGGTGTTTGAATCTCAATACTTGGAACATCGAATAAACCAACATCAAACATCTCAGGAGATATTTGTACCTCCACTCGTACTGCCCGAGCAATTTGATAGTAACGTCTGGGTGCACCTTGTCCTGCATCTTTAAAATCAGATTCTAATAAACCGGACTTTTCCAAAAGCTGTAAATGACGAAAAATCGCTTGTTGACCCAATTCAAGATTATAAGCTAACTGTGTAAGATACATAGGTTCTGATGCTAACAAAGAAAGAATTTTGCGTCTAGTTTCACTTTTCAAAACGAGAAAAATTTTATTTGGGTCTGACATAAATTATCACACATGTTTACATTCATTCATATTTTAGGTTTTGGAGGAATTTTAAATGTAAGAAATTCCCCCTTCTTTGAACTGATCTGAGATTCCACGATATTTCTTCATGTCGGCTGAAGAGCTTTTATGGATTTTGTTTAGAGCTTCTTCAAACAAACGTTGAGTTATTTTGAATTCTTTTGATTTTAATTTCTCTAATGCACTTTCACGTGTTTTTGCTTTACCAATGAATTCTCTTATAGCAAGCATGCCTGCTTCCTTTGCAATTGCAGCTATATCAGCTCCTGATAAACCATCAGTCATTTTAGCTAATTCACCTAGGTTAACGTTTGTGGCAAGGGGCATACTTCGTGTGTGGATCTTGAATATTTCCTTGCGTGCTTTTAAGTTAGGTAAATCAAAGGAAATATATCTATCAGTTCTTCCTGGACGTAATATTGCAGAGTCGATTATATCTGGACGATTTGAAGCCATAATGACTACAACATTCTTGAGTTTGGAAAGACCATCAATTTCCGTTAGTATTTGACTAACGACACGTTCTGTAACATTACTGTCACTAGCTCCACCTCTCTTAGGTGTGATACTATCAACTTCGTCCATAAATATGATACAAGGTGATGCTTGGCGTGCCTTTCTAAACAATTCACGAATGGCTTTCTCAGATTCTCCAACCCATTTACTCATAACTTCTGGTCCTTTAATACTAATGAAATTTGCTTCACTTTCAGATGCAACTGCTTTTGCCAATAATGTTTTACCAGTTCCTGGTGGACCGTAAAGTAAAATTCCTTTAGGTGGGTCAATACCTGCTTTTTCAAAAACTTCAGGATATTTTAAAGGCCACTCTATTGCTTCTTTTAATTCTTGGATAGCAGAATCTAATCCACCAATTTCATCCCATTTAACATCTGGACTTTCTATAAAAACCTCTCGCATAGCAGAGGGTTCTACCATTGCTAAAGCATTATCAAAATCAGATTGATTGACTTCAATTTCTTGGAGTATTTCTGGAGGTACAGTTTCTTCTTGCCAATCAATTTTTGGTAAAATTCTTCTCAAAGCACTCATTGCTGCTTCTTTAACTAAAGAAGCAAGATCTGCACCAACGAAACCATGAGTCACTTTTGCAAGTTTTAGAAGATCAACATCTTCTACTAGAGGCATTCCTCGAGTATGAATATGTAAGATATCCAATCTTCCCTGTGAATCAGGAACTCCAATCTCAATTTCACGATCAAATCGACCTCCTCGTCTAAGAGCTGGATCAAGTGAATTTGGTCTATTAGTAGCAGCAATAACAACTACCTGACCTCTACTCTCGAGTCCGTCCATAAGTGCTAATAATTGAGCTACAACTCTTCGCTCAACTTCACCTGTTACTTCAGATCTTTTGGGTGCGATGGCATCAATTTCATCAATGAAAACAATTGATGGAGCATTATCTTCAGCTTCCTTGAAAACTCCACGTATGTTTGCTTCACTTTCACCATAAAATTTGGACATAATTTCAGGACCACTTAAGTGAATGAAATGAGCATCAGTTTCATTGGCGACTGCTTTTGCAAGCATTGTTTTACCAGTTCCAGGTGGCCCATAAATAAGCAATCCTTTTGGAGCTTCAACTCCAAGCTTTTCAAAAATTTCAGGATATCGTAAAGGTAATTCAATCATTTCACGAAGCTTCTGAATAACATCCTCTAAACCACCAATATCCTCATAGCTAATTTGAGCTATTTTTTCATCTCCAACAGCAACTGGAGTTGAACGCAAATCAATTTTGGTAGTTGCAGATACAACTACGGTATTAAGCTGCTTAGGACTTACTCGAGCAACTTTGAAGACAATCTGATTTCCACCAAGAATTTGAATTCTTATTTGATCGCCAATAGAGACTGGTCGTCCATTTAGAATTTGTAAAAGAAACTTACCATCTAACTCTCCTCGAATAGCTTGAGTTGGAGCAACAATAACTTTAGTGCCCGTAGGAGGTTTTATCTTTTTAATTGTTACAAATTCGTCTAAACGCACACCAGAATTTAATCTAATAGTGCCATCTATCCTGATTATTCCTTTTTTCTCATCTTCTGGATAACCAGGCCAAACTTTTGCAGCAGTTCTTGTTTTACCGATAATTTCAACAATATCTCCTGCAGTTAAATCAAACTGTTTCATAACAGCATGACCAATCCTAGCCAATCCTTTCCCTACATCACGATATTGTGAGTCGGATACACGTAAACGAATAGCATTGTCATCACTGCTACCTTTACTGTCAATTGTAGACATTATACTAATTCTCCTTGATTCTATTTAGTTAAATATTTGAGGAAGGATCTTACTCAATTTTTACTTCAAATCCTTCTTCTATTTTAGCGGGTTCTTTTCGCTGAATAGTTAATTCTAAAATACCATTTTTGTATTTGGCAGAGGCAGTTTTAGGGTTGACTTTTACAGATAAATCCCTATCACATGAATATAGCCTACCACCACTTTTAGCATTGATTATTATTTTTGATTCAGTGGTTTTTACATTCATATCATTCTTATTGACACCTGGAAGTTCAACCACGACTCTAACAACTTTATCTTCTATGAAGACATCAACCAAAGGTTCTCTATCTTTGGAAGTAACTGGAGCACCTTTTACAGAAGGTTTAACATTTCCAAATTCCCTAAAAACCGGTTTGCCATCAGGACCAACACTAAGGTTCCAACCCCAAACCATTGGACCCATTTTCTTACGGATTGCTTCAGGATCAGTTACATCCATATGTTGCATCATACGTTCAATTTCACTCATTAGCTGATCCATAAATTCATCGTTAAACAAACCGCTTTCTTCAAATAAATCGAAAGGTAACCATGGAAACATTTCTTTCCATCGTTTGAACTCATCATCTTTTTTCCTTCGCCATGACATTTTATATCCTCACAAATTTTTATTTTAATGATTTTCTCACAATTTAGTGAATTACTCACTAAAAAGTTAATATTAAGATGTTTGTTTAAGTAATATTTAAACCTTATCATATAATAAGAAAATCAAGTCTTATTAAGAAGTTAAAAAAGAAAGAGAAATAACAAGGAAAAAGAAAAGAAAATTTAGTTATTAGAAGACATCTAACAACTAATCAATATCAACTTTAAGTCGAGCTAAAATCTCATTCATGGTCCTTTCCTTTTTATCAATACCAATTACATTTTTCATAATAATTGAGCGAGTAGCTCGGGGGGGGGTTAGGATAAGTGTACCAGAGCGGAAAAACAAGAATTCAATTATGTCAGGATATTCTTTTACTATAGACATATTGGTTGCGGGGTAGCGTTCTACACCACCACCAATACCTCGATAATGTAAGAGTTCATTACCTTCAACTACGTAATAATTGAATAAAGATCCAAGTAAGGTAAAGCTAATTATGAATAGTAACAAAGCTGCTAGACCAAGATAAACTTGTGTCGAGAAGTATATTCTCATTGGTCTTTGTTCTGCTCCAGGGTCACCGCCAGATAAGAAACCAGTGTAAGCATTAACTAAGAGTAGAATAGCAATAATGGCAATGATAAGTACAATAATGATAATAGTACGAGCACGACTGAAATCGAATGCTATTAGGATCAGGTTTAAGGAAAAGATTACTAAAAAGATAATTCCAATTACATCCATGTAACCAGAACTACGGACTGCGTCTTCTAAAGGCACATCTCTATATCTATTCAACAGCATTTGAGTTATACCACATGTTAAGGCAGCTATGAATGAAGGGATAAACAAAATCATAGAAGAATAGGATCTAATAACCATTCTATCTTTGTATTCCTTATCTTCGCTATCTTCTTGTGGCGTTGAGTTTTCTATATATACAGTTTCTACTTTCTTTACTATATGAGTAGGTTCTTCATAACGATCTTCAACAATTTCTTGTTGAACCTCTTCATATTCTTCTGCGTGTTGTTCTGTTTCTTCGGACAAAGAAAATCACCACTGAGAAAGAAATAACTTTCTAGTAAAAAAAGCTTCTTTAAGAGGTAATTTTGTGAGTTACGACCAAATAAATAACTATTTCTCATTCTACTATTTTTTTTTTTACTTTCTTTGGTATTCTGTAAGAAAATTTGCCATACGAAATATTTAATAAGGAATAAGAGCAAAGTCTCATAATTATAAGAATGTATTCTTATAAAATATAGGTCGCTTATCCCCAAGAAGTGAGAAAGAAGGCAGGAAAATGTTTGTAGAGTTAATGACAAGTACCATTAAAGATAGAGAATTGCGAATATGGGAATCACTTGAGA
>JAUVZH010000272.1 GCA_030602675.1 Candidatus Heimdallarchaeota archaeon
CAATTTCAAACCATTCATCAGCACGATCAAATAGAGCTAGAAGCTCATCGAAATCAATGTTTTCAAAATCTGTTATATTACCTTGAATAAATGGCATACCAGCTTCTGCAACATTGGCTGCCCCTGCAGCTAATGCTCCACCTGTTTGTATCGTACTTGAAAAACACAGGAGTATCCATGGAATTACAATTAGATTAAGAATAATGAAAATTGCTTGTCCTGGTAGTAAAAACCAAGTCCAAAAGCTCTTAGCTTTATCAGTGAAAAGATTTGCGAACATCCAAGAGCTAGCAATCACAAGTGTAATCATAATACCGAACATAATTAACAAATCAAATACCCAAACGAAAGTTGCATAACCAGAATATTGGTTGTAATAACCTTCTATCTCTGGAGTGATGGGGACGAAACTAAATCCAAAGATGTCATTGATACCCATTTTAATTAATCCCAGAGCATTTAGGAATATTAAATATGGACTGAAAAATGAAGTTGGATTTTGACCTGTTGCATAGAAAACAATTAATGGTACAAAGAATTGCAAACCAAAAATCATTAATCCACCTAGAATACCCTTACCTACTTTCCTAACAAAGAGACCTGGTAACATACAACAAACTAACAATAGTATTATTTCAAGAAAAGCTAACCCTGGATGAAAATAGGTTCCGGTGAAATTGAATATAACCATTACAACTGCTGAAACACCAATACCTATGAGTATGCCAATCCAGAACCAAGGAGTTCCTTTCTCATCTGTAGGTCTTCTAGCTGTTTCGTAATCTTGATAATAACCTTCACCATAGAATTCCTGTTGATATGGTTGCTCCTCTTTGGAATAATCTTGTTGATAAGGATCAGGTTGTTTCTCCTCATAAGATTGAGGTTCAGAACCCCATGAAAATTCTTCTTGTTTTTTAAGTTCTTCTTCCTCCTCGTCTTTAAGGATATCAATATAATAGTCTTCTTCCGACATTTAGCGCCAACCTTTATCTAAATCTATTTCTTAATATTTTATACTGTGATAAAAAGATTTCAATTAGGGCAATTGAAATCTGTTGATATAGAATTTGTATCTAATCACATCTAAAAAGGAATCTAAATAAGAAACTAAGGAAATGTTAGAATATCAATACATCTTCTTCTGATTCTTGTATGCGTCGATCACGTTCGAGATTTCTAGTAATGCGTTTCTTGATAAATCTAACGAGTAAAAATGAACCACTTGCAATAAGTATAACAGCTGAAACAAGAACTATGATAAATCGAATTAATCTGTTTCTTGCAGGATTATCTTTCGGATTGAGAGGATCTGTATTATAAAGAATTTCAATACCATCTTCTGCACCATCTCCATCTGTATCTGAGTTCCTAGGATTGGTTCCATAAAGATATTCATGATAATTATCTAGATAATCAAAATCAGGATCATCATCACCATTTTTTACTAATGGATTGAGATCATATTGAACCTCCCATCCATCAGGCATTAAATCAAAATCTGTATCAGGATTTTGAGGATCAGTTGAACCACCAAAATCTTTATTGAATTTCTGTATGTACTCTCCAAAATTTGTTAGATCATCTTGGTCAGGATCTTCAAATTTATCAGATGGATCTAAAGGATCTAATTGATTGTATGCTTCAAATCCATCGGGAATCAAATCACCATCTGTATCCTCATTATATGGATCCGTTCCCCAAATTTCTAATTCATCTACATCTGTTATAGAATCACTATCTGAATCTAATATAAATATCCTTAATCCTTCATCTTGCGCCCCAGTAATTATATACTGCTGATAAGCCTTTATTCCAAAACAATAGATGTCTTGATATTCACCTGCGTTTTCGAGATTATTTATATCAGATACATTTACGATTTTTATTCCATTATATCTTGTTGCAATATAAGCAATATCGTTTGAAATGGTTAGCTCTTCAGCAATACCTCCAGTATCAATTTCACTAACCTTTGTAATGTTATTATTACTTACATTAAATATTGTCAAATTGTTATTCTGATTTGCTGTGAATAATACATCCTCATTTCGATAAAAATCGTTTACTGGTCCTATATCATAACTAACAACCGGAGTTATATTTGACAAATCTGTTATGTTTAGTAACATAACTCCTTCTTTATCTGATCCAGCGATTAGAATATCTTCATCTATTTCCAAAGCATTAACACTGGTTTCTAATGTTGAAAAAATGTATTCTCCTTCAACATTAATTGTTGGTAAATTTGAAATATTCAATACTAAAATAGAAGATGTTTCCAATGATCCTGCAAAAACCAAATCTCCTTTCGCTATAGTTCTAATAAAATTCTTACCATCAACAAATGAAGCTATTTTTGTGGGATTTGTTTTATCAGAAATATTTAGGAAATATATTCCTAAATCAAGAGCAGATACTATTGCTAATTCGTTTAGAATTGTGACATCTTTAGCATTTATATCTTCTTCATCATATTGACCAATTTTAATTGGATTTTCAGGATCAGATATATCAATAATCTCTAAACCAGCACTTTCATCTACTAAATAAACAAAATCGTCTTCAACAACTACTCTTGATGCTGAACCATGATCGAAATATTCTGCTGCTTTATAGATGCTTGATGGATTACTTACTCTTAATATTTGTAAGCCATTTACATCATCAGCTACAAAAGCATAATTATCAAAGACCCATACATCTAAACAAGAGCCATCTGTATCAAAACTATCTTTTTCAACAGGATTGGAAGGATCCGAGACATCTAATAAAACTAATCCTAAATTATCCTTACAACAGTATGCAATGTCATTTTTTACAAAAACATCAATTATTTTTCCTGTAACATCATAATTACCAATTTTTGTAGGTGCTTGAGGATCAGTATAGTCGATTACTTCTAAACCACTGTACCTATTTGCCAAAAAGGCTATCGTTTTTTCCCCAATGTAAGTAGTGAAAACACCAGATCCATCTCCTGTTGAACCGTTCCATGTACCTATCAAAGTTGGATTTGAAGTAAATGTCATATCAACAATTTCCAATCCAGTTATTGAATTTGATAGACAAACATACTTATACACAACACTTACTCCTGTATAACTGCTTGAGTAACTTGATGATCGTTCCCATTGTGAAATAAATAATGGTTCATAAGGATTACTTACTTCATAGGTATAGAGTCCATTTGGAGTGATAATATAAAGCAGGTTTCTGTAAGAGTCTATTTCATAAACGGTTGTATCATTCAAGATGTTTTTGACATAAACTGGTTGATAAGGGTTTTCAATATCTATTACTGCAACCCCTCTAAAAAGTTGTGAGACATATGAAAAATTATTCAATACAAGAACATCTCTCGCAAAACCTTTTGTTTTAATTGAGGATATTTTTGTTGGTTGAGTTGGATTAGATACATCTAGTATTTCTAATCCCTGTTCTTCATTTGCTATGAATGCTAAATCATTCTGTATTGTAACGCCTCTAACTCTCCCACCATCATCATCTAATCGTGAGTACTCATACAAGCTAATTTCATTTGTTGCATGTGCTGAAGCAAATTCATCAGGATTTGGTATAGCCATTTTTTCTGTGAAAGTTTTCAAAGATGTTTCATTTTGATATATTAGAGAAATAAACAAGGTACTAAAAACTACAAGTAGTAGCAACTTAATAGCTAATTGCTTTTTCATGTCTAATTCCTCTATTCTGACAATTGGTTAAAATTACAGATAGTATCATATAATTATTGTTATACTAAAGAATTACTGAGCATTTAAGTCTATTTTAATGCAGTTTCGCTTATTCATTCCGCTCAATTTATTAGGTTGAAAATTTTAATTTATTTTACATATAAACCAACACATTATTTTAATATTATATGTAAAAAAAATGACTAGAAGCATTCACTTAATATTTCATAATTGAGTCGATAATAATGTCAGATAGAATAGCTTATGATAATACTGCAAGAAAAAAATACATGAAAGGTATGATAATCCAACCCATTGCATTTAAGATTGGTTCACAAATAACAAAAGCAATATTGTTAGAAGCAATTTGCACTCCTAAGCCTGGATTAGTTGACAGAAATAACTCTGGCGCCCACAAAGATATGGATATTAGTACTTACATGATTAGTTCAGCAGCTATATCTCATTTCATGGCAGTTGCTGCTCAAATTGCAATTGAACATCGTGGTGAGTTAATTGATTTATTACCAAAATTAAGATCGATTGGTCTTTCAGCAGAGGAAGAGATGTTCTTAGCAACAAACAAAGTTAATACACAAAAGGGATTAATTTTTAGTGGGATGCTAATAGCTGCCGCAGCTGGTTATCTCTTTGCTCGTGAAACTGGTACACCTAAAGTCATTAGAATTCTAGCAATAGTACAAGAAATGACTAAGGGAATTGTTCAAAGAGAGCTTATTCAAATGGACAAGAATGAAAAGAAGATATCAGCTGGCGAATGGATTTTCTTAGACCAAGGCATTACAGGTGTTAGAGGAGAAGCTGAACACGGATTTCCGAATGCTGATACTGCTTACCAAGTAATTCAAAAAGCTATAGACTCTAAAATACCAATTGAAAAGGGCATGGTAATGGCTTTACTATTTCTAATGACTCGAGTTGAT
>JAUVZH010000086.1 GCA_030602675.1 Candidatus Heimdallarchaeota archaeon
TGCCTTAATTGAGTTAAATCATCAGGATAATTTCTCACAATTGAATGATTTTGATGCATTAATCATTGCAGATCCAAATTCCTTTGGGTTGTATTTAGATGAAGATCAAGTTGTTCATAGCTATTACAAATTATTTGAGAATTCAACAATAGATAATATTACTGATTATGTAGATTCAGGTCATGGTCTATTTGTAATGGCGACATCACATGATTCATCTGCATTAAATGAAACAAATCGTTTAATAAACAACTTCAATATTACAGTTGAAGAAGAAACGATACCTGAAACGATGATTTATGATGAAGATACAGGTGAATATAATATCGTTCTAATTACTGCATTTAATAGTACTCATCCTGTAACTCAAGATTTAGTTAATTTTGATTATTATGGATCTTCATTAAGTCTCATCGGAGACAATACTGCAGCTTTAGCATGGTTAGGACAAGTATCAAATGTGGCAGTTGGAGCATTCGTTTCAACAAACGATTCTGCAGGACGTGTTGTTATTTCAGGATCTAATTTTATGGCAGATAATTTTGGTATAAATGCAAAGTATAACTCAACACATAATCTTGATTTTATTCTAAATGTTGTTGAATGGATCACTAATACTACTCTCGAATCCATGGTTTTATCTGAGAACTCAAAGCAAATGAAGCAATTTACTCTTGCAACTAGTATCACAACCAATTCTATAATCGAAATTAACTTACCTTCATTACAATACAATCAACTTCTCCAGCAAAACTTCCCAACATTAAATATTGAAATTACTTCAGAAACAATCAAGAAAAAAAACTAAAGTTGCTTTTAGAAAATAAAAGCAATAACATTCTTCTTTTTATCAGCCCACTCAATGTATCCCTTATCATCCATAATATCGAAGATTCGTCTAAGATCTTCTTGTGGAATAGTACTCCAAGGTTGATTTGCTTGTTGGATATCAAATAATGTCATAACACGTTCAGCACCCGCTGCACGACCTGTTTTGATGCTCCATTCATATATGATATCTGCCCATTCATCAAGAGTACGCCAATAGAGACGCAATCTAATTTTCTTCTTATCCCACCATATTCCCATTTCTTGAGCAACAATATAATTTCCAATTTGTTGTAGTTGTTTTCTAGCTAATCGTTTCTTTACTTGTTTATTATTAAAGGGATATTTTGCTCTCTCCTCTTCAATGTGAAGAATGTGCATGATGTTTATTCGAGCATACTCCATGATAAGATTAGACCAATCAGAACACCACGAATCTAATTGTTGCTGGTGCTCAGGAGTGACATACATCCAAGGTTTATTTACCCATTCTGGTAAAATTTCCATTAGCTGTCTCTCAATATCCTCTCCTAAATCGAATAAATCTTCTCGAGAAATTGCTACATCAGATTCAATTAATTGTTCAATACGAAGCATAGCATTGTAAATTTTTTCTTCAGTAGTTACAGGATTTTCAATGAGAGAAATGGTAAAAGTAGCCTCTCTTGGTGGTTTGATTTCAGTTTTAGTTTTCTCAGCGGGTTTTTCTTTTGGTTTCTTTACTTTTTCCTTAACCTGAACACCTTTCTTTTCAGGTTTCTTCTTTGTTTTTGATTTGGATTTCTTCTCTTTAACTGACATTTAATGTCCCCGCTGGTAAGTAATAAATCAATATAATGTATCATTTAATTTTTCACATACTACCGAATTCTTCTGCCCAATCTCTATGTTTGAGTAATTCCTCTGGGGCAACACTTGGCTTTATTTTCTCAAAAGCAAGTATAAAATCTTCTAGAGTTACTTTTCGAGCTTTGATGTCAGGATTATCTAGTGCTCCTGAAACATCTAATTCTCTTACAGGCATCATTACTGCTTCTCTACATATTAATTGTATATCTCTTCCTGAGTAACCATCAGACATTTCAGCAATTAGTTTGAAATCAATAGATTCGTCAATTTCAACACCTTTCGTGTGTATCTCAAAGATTTTTGCTCTAGCTGGTAAATCTGGTAAGTTAATGTAAATTCTTTTCTCAAATCTACTACGAAAAGCTGGATCAAGTTCCCAAGGTAGGTTTGTAGCTCCAACAACAACAATTCTATCTTCTTTTTTAGTGGTTAATCCATCCATCATAGTCATCAAGGTCGTTTTTACACGACGCATTGCATCATGTTCTCCTCCACCTCTAGTTGATGCAATACTATCTACCTCATCTATGAATATTAATGACGGTTGCTTATCAATTGCAGTTTCAAACAATTGTTGAACTAATTTTTCTGATTCTCCTAACCATTTTGAAATAATACTAGAGGCACTTACGTTAAAGAACGTAGCATCTACTTCTGTTGCTACGGCTCTTGCAAGAAGTGTTTTACCAGTACCTGGTGCACCAAAAAGCAGAATACCTCTCCAAGGATTTCTTGCTCCTTTAAAGAGATCTGGTCTCTTCATTGGCAAGATTATAGCTTCCCTTAATGCTCTTTTTGCTTCTACTAATCCTGCTACATTGCTCATTTTTACATTTGGTTTTTCAACTACAATAATATCAGAAATTGCTTCTTCTAATTCATCCTTCTCTTCATCAGATTCTTCATCTCTATCTTTTGATTTTTTCTTCTTTGAACCTTTCTTTCTCTTCCCACCATAATCAATAGGTTGTAATCCTTGTTCTTTCAATTCTTTTGCACGTGCAATGTATTCTTTTGCCTTAACATAGTACATGTTTTTTAGTTGAGGATTACTTGTAAAGGATAATAGCTGTTGAAGCACCTCTGCTGCTTTCAAATAGTTTTGATGTGCTCCTTTATAATTTCCTGCTTTATCTTGCTCATAAGCTTTCTGAGCATATTTGGATGCATATTGATATAGTGATGAGCTTGTCAATTGTTACACACTCGATATTTTATAATTATAACAATCTTATATATTTACCATTCTTTGCAATTTAGTTCAAAGGATTTGATTGAAAGACCCTCTAAGACTAATAATATCCTAGCATACTACCTATATAAAAGTCTATTAATTTAAGTATAAGGATTTAAGCATATTCAATATCTACGTTTTTGAGCTCATTTTAACTGCTACTATAAGATCCATTACATTAGTACCTGTCGGTTCAGTGATAATATGGCTTTTAGTTTCTTTCAAGTAATTATATGAGTCATTATTTTCAAGATACTTGCTGATTTTTAATCCTAATTTTTGTCCTTGCCTAGATACATAATTATCAACAATTGCTCCTGCTACATCTGTTGGTCCATCAATTCCATCAGAACCAATAGCTGCTATAGCTAAACCCCTTTCATCCCCAATCATTTCACAACTTGCTAATGCTAATTCCTGACTTCTCCCACCCTTTCCTTTTCCTTTTATAGTTACTGTAGTTTCCCCACCCATAATAAGTACAGTTTTGTTTTGTTGTTCGCGTATATCTTTTACAAGATCTTTGCCAATTGTCTTTGCTTCACCACATAAGGAAGTTGTAACAATAGTGGACTGTAAACCAATGCCTTCTGCATATTCTTTCATTACATTGCATGACAATTTATTAGATGCAATTATTGTATTCTTCACATTTCTAAAAACAAGATTGTTGAATTTTGGAGTGTCATCAATTATCCCGTTAATTCCTTCTTCAATAATCTTCAATATGGAACTTGGAATAACCTCTGAAAGATTATATTTCTCAATAATTTTCTTGGCATCTAACCAAGTTGATCTATCAGGAGCAGTAGGTCCAGAAGCTATAGTATCAAGGTCATCACCTATAACATCGCTAATAATAAGTGAAACAACCATAGCTGGTTGTGCTGCTTGAGCGAGTCTTCCTCCCTTGACCTTAGAAAGATGTTTTCTCAGAGTATTTAATTCATGAATTGTTGCACCTACTCGAGATAATTCCTTGAATAGCAAATTTAGATCATCTAAAGTTATCCCATCAGCAGGCAATTCTAAGAGTGCTGAACCTCCTCCGCTTATTAAGCAGAAAACGAGATCTGAAGTTGATAGGTCTTTTAACAAACCAATTATTTTCTTCGTACCTTCAATGCTTCCTTTTGTGACTAGAGGATGACCTGCAGGATTAACCTTGACTTTCTTTAAATCAAATAGTTCTAAATTTTGATTTTCTGGGATGTTAATATAACCATTACTGATTTTTTCACCCAATAATTTCTCAAGAGTATTTGCCATAGCAGCAGAGGCTTTTCCCACACCAATGACGATTATTCTGTCTATTTCAGAAAATTTCTTTTTTGATCCATCAGGTAGAATAATCATATCTTCATTACATGAAATGGCTCTCATTACAGCATCTTGAGGATTAGCAGCTAGCACACCAGCTTCAAGGATATCTAAAACAACCTTTCTAATACTGATTATATCATCTTCAAGTAGAGGATTAAGTAGGATGTCTCTATTTTTGATTATTGGTTTGTTTATTTCTGGTCCCACCACAATCTGCTAATACAACATATGATAGTAATTCAATAAATGTTTAAGAAGCATTCTTAAATTACTTTTTCAGTTAATTACTTGGTGAATCTTGTTGAGTGAATCTGGCTATTTTTCACGGTTAGGAGCTACTAACGCTCTCTTTAATCAGAGATTCTTACTTGGTGTATATGCTCCAATAATTCTTGAGTTTATTGTTTATGCAATTTATACTTCAGCAAAAGGTGTTGAATTAAATTGGGGTGTTATTTTATGGGCTTTAATGTTAATAGCTCCAGCTCTATTCTTTTACATGATATCACCAATGTTCATCTATTTTGTTAGTGGTGTAGGAAAATCATATGAAACAAGTCTGAAAAATAACATTGAATCACTCTTCATTTTTTCAGATGATGAAGAAAGCTTGACAGAAAAACAAAAAGCCAAAATACATCAAGCAATAGATGAACAACTTATACCTGAATTAGTTGAAGAAGTAAGAGGATTATATATCGACTCATATGTTAGTAGAACTCGTAGTAGTAGAAAAGAAACTTTGCTTAGCAGTTTCGAAACTTTATTCTTGTTCTCAACTATGTGGTCTATTCTTTCATTAGCTGATTTGATAGGTGTAATAATATTGCATTTCAGACCAATTGAATTAGATTTTGTTGTGATTGATAAAATTGATAATCCAGTTAATATTGCAATCTTTGTTTCAATCTTTGCTGTTATGACAATTTTAAGTGATATCCTTGCTTATTATTCAGTAGGTAGATTAAGAAAATTAATGTTGGAAACGTTACCAATAGTTATTCCTATTGATGAAGAGGAACAGATTAAAAGAAATAATTACATCAGAGCATTAAGTCAATTTCCAATTGAAAGCTTAGTTGGTGATAGATTACTTAGAAAACATTCAAGACAAATTGATTTAATATTTCGAGATGAATTTGCTGAACCATTATCTGAAGCTTTACGTGTTTATGCTAGAAATCAAGTAGCAAAACAACAAGCTTGGAGAATCTATAGACCCATATTAGATAGTTTGAAAGTTTCGCCAAAACAAACTGCAATAATTAAGGATCGCTTCTTTGACAGTCCCTTCTATGAAATAGCTAGAGGGGTCTTTAGTTATGAGCATGAAGTAACATCACTGAAAACTGACATCGAGTACGTTAAAAATCGTTTAAAACTTTGGGATGAAATCTCAGAAGAAGAACATGCAACATCATTAGTATTTTTATTCAGATCAACTGAGCAGTTATTCAAGAGTTTAATAGAACGATACGACGCTCCAATCGAGATATACACAAATTTCTCAATGATATTGCAATTTCTTAAAGATAAAGAATTCATATCCGAAAAAGACAAAAAAGCGTTCAATACAATCCGCAAGAAAAGGAATACTCTCGTACATCAATCTGGTAGAGTTGTAAATATAAAGAAAAAAGAAATCGAAGAATTTTTAGAGAGTTTGGAAAATACGCTCTTAAAGGTTGAAACTCAATTCAAAAGTGAGATAGTGAAGTAGCTTTATTGAGCTTTTACTTAAACTCTATATCCCTGCTTATCCACGAGAAAAATCAGTTGTAGGGAAAACCTTTTAGAATAGACATTTTGTCCCCTAAATTAGAGAATAAAGAATGTGATTTCTTATGTCACAAAAAAGTAAAAAAACAACAAAGAAACCAACATCAAAAAAATCATCTTCTACAAAGAAAAGCTCAACTGCAGCTAAAAAACCTGCTGCAAAGAAAATTACTGCTAAAAAGGCAACTAGTACGGCTAAAAAACCTGCAACTAAAACAACAAAGAAACCAACAACCACAAAGAAACCTGTAGCTAGAAAGCCTAAAGTGGTTAAGGCTATTATTATGAGCTATCGTAGAAATAATAGATTACAAACAACAAATCAAGCTATTGCTAAAATTCTTGATGAATATAATCATAAAGCATTAATTGGTAAAAAATTTATAATAAAGTTCCCTGAAAGCGAGGCAACAGCAAAAGGAACAGTCATAGGAATTCATGGAAAAGATAAATCAAAACAAGTACGGCTCAGATTTACTAAAAGTGGAATGACTGCATATGCAATAAATCTAATTGCAGAAATACAACTTTAAAAAGAATGAGTTTGAGAGACGAGTTTAATCTTTTCTCTCACGTAAATCTATTTTTTTTACATTTCAGGTAATTTTGCTTTCCATTTTGTTAAGAGGTCTACGAGCATTTGCTTTCGTCTTACGCCACCACTCTTTATTTTGTAGACTTTGGTCATACCAGGAGAACCTACGTGTTCGTACAATTGCTCAATAATTTTATCACAGATATCATTGTAAGAGTTGTTATCAGTAATTGCTTCTAAATATTTGATAAAAACATCAAAGACTTTTATCAATTCTGGACTTGGAGTTCTATCAACAGGAGCTCCTTTCTTAGATTTTCTCTTTTTCTTAGGATAGGAAACGGGTTTTGGTTTAGGAATCACAGCTTCTTCTGTAAGTTCAAAATCACCATCTTCTGCAGCTGCTTCCTTATCTTTGACTGTTTCTGCATGTGCGCTTTTACCCTTTAAGAACTCACTAGGTTTAACAAATCTATCACCAACATCATTCTCATCAAGAATATCAAGATCATCTACAGCTGGTGTTTCGACTGGTTCAGGTGCTTTCCTTTTTATTGGTTCTGGAATTATATCCTTTTCTTCGGGTTCTTTGACTTTTTCTGTTTTCATAGGTGCTCTTGTTTCTGGAGTTGTTGTAATTGGTGAAACTGTTACTGGTGCTCTCTTAAGAGCAGCAATTTGGGGTTCAAAGATTTTTTCAATTTCCCTTGCATGTATAGATATCTGGTTCAAGATTTTTTGTTTGGTGATATGTCTATCATCAACAATTTCTGATAATTCTACTCCCATAAAGGCTAAGAATTCTTTTTTGAATGGATCATCTATAGTTCCATAAAGCTCATCAAGTTCCTCGATCAATTCCTCTATTTTCTTCTTAGTTTGATCTTCTCCTGATCCTTTCTTCTTTTCTTCTTCATATTCAAGACTTACTTCCTTTAATTCTCGTTTTAAGTCTTTAACCCTTAACTCCAATTGATTATTTTCAACTTCAAGATTATTAGCTTCGTCTAACTTCTTGTCAAATTTTTCCTTTGTTTTCTTCAAGTCGCCTGTCAATGAATCATTTGTCATTTTTAGGTACTTATTTTCTTCTGTAAGCTTAATATTTTGCTCCCTAATCTTTGCGTCTGTTTTTGATCCAACGGAAAGGTCAGATAATTGCTTGCTAAGCTCTTTTACATGAGCTTCAGCAGTTTGATATTTACTTCGCATAGTTATATTGGATTGCTTCAATGAAGCGTTTTCTGTTTCTAATTCTTCATTCCTCTCAGAATACTTTGAAACCATGCTTATCATACGAGGGGCCATACCTAAGCTAACATTCTTGCTATTGAGAAGTGAAATTAAATTTTCAAGCTCAAAATACTTCATATCTTTTTGTTTCAATAAATTAGCAGGACGCAAAAGCATATCGATATCATCAACAAAAAATGCTAAATTTGAATAACCCATTTCTTTAGCTTTCTTTTGCAATTTCTCAAGTTGCTTTTGACTCATGTTGCTAGCTCCGTCACTCATGTTTAATCACCGTTATTCGGAAAATTGTTCTTATCTCAATTGAAAAAGCTTTTTCTTGTAGAGAAAAGCTGTTAAACTACCTTATTATCTTTTAGATAGGGAAATTCCTTTTGAGTATTTTACTTTTGCTCTTAAAAAGACTTTTAATTTAACTTTTTAATCAATAATAAACATTAAAAAACTCCAACACTAATAAATAACTACTCTTCAAAATAACCTAAGAATAGAAATATCCAGATAATAGGAAACTGTTTTTTAGGTTGAGATATAAAACACTACTAAGTTGGAAACTGAGGGCAAATAATTGGTATTTCCAAAAGCATTTCAATTACATGAAGCAAGACTATCGAAAGATTCTTTGGATGCAATTGATTTTCAATTTGAAAGATTAGATCAAGATTCTTCTAATATACAGGTTTTTTCCAATAGGTTTCTGAAAATTTCCAAATCACCAACTCTACCTCCAGAAGATACCGAAATTATTTATTTAGCATCAAAAATTGCTTATTTTCAATCACAATATGATTTCTTTAAAACTGAAGAATTCAAAAGTAAAGAATATGATAATGATGGTGCTAGAATCTGGTATGCACTAGCTCTGGCTGCTCAAGGTCAAATGGACGAAGCAATACACATTTTGGAAGACATTATAGAAAAAATCGAAAATGACAATGATCACCTTCAGTTTATTGAGTGTTTGGGTGTTTTAGCGCAAATTTATTTTGTAAGAGGAACTGAAGATAAAGAAAAGCTTGAGGCAATTTTGGAAAGAATTGCAAAATTTGAGGAAGAAAATAAAGGAAAACTACCTGATTTTGAT
>JAUVZH010000300.1 GCA_030602675.1 Candidatus Heimdallarchaeota archaeon
ATGAATTTACCTAAATTAAGTTCATTAAATATGAAATTTCATCATTTCATTTAGAATTCTTTTTATAACTTTTCGAGCAACTAATAATTAAATCTTGAAGTTAGTGATTTACCAATGAGTGAAATTAGAGAATTAGCACAAAAAGCCATACGAGATTTTGATAATGAATCTTGCTATGTAATATTAACCTCTGCAGCTATGATACCATATTTGGAAGAACCAATTAACCGTGCTAGATTTTTCAATTATAATAAGGAGCTTGAGTTATATTTTGATTCCAAGGATTTGAATCGATTCAGTCGTGTTAAAGATTTAACAAAGAGAATACAATCAAGAATCAAAGCTAAATCATTAACTGGTTTTGAAAGATATCTTAAATCTTTTCGAGAAAATAAAGTAATGATACGTGAGAAGGAAGGACCTTCGGAAGGGATGGCTTGGAAGGGATTTGGTGGTGTTCATTCACATTATGACCTTACACCATTAGGAAAAGCTCTATTAGTATTTCATTCTACTTTACGATCACCTGGTTTAAATTTGCACAAACTACCTTTTAGTGAGGATTGGGACCAATTTTTGGAAAGTGAAATTAATCATATAATACTAAGTGTTGCATCAGACAAACTAAGGGTAAAATACACAGATAATTGCTTTTTTGCTAAAAGAATAGAAGCCAGCTATATCACTCAGATTATTTTTGAATTCATTGCTGGAGCATCTCAGAAAATAACAAATGATGAAATAAGAAATTTCATTTTTGATAAAGCAGGCGAAATCCATATTGGTGAAATTCCAGGGTCAATTGAACGACTAAAACCGTTGCTAAAAATTTCAGATTCAACTGTCAGTTTGAATGCTAGAGGAAGAATTGCAAGCATGGGTTATGCAAACATAATTGTAGAAACAGCTCTAGCATTGGATGATACAGAAATTGTTCATTATATGATCTCAGCAAAAAATTTAGAAGAAGGTTCAAAAAAGATTCTCGAAAACTATGTTTTTAATTTCTAAAACCTAACCCCAAGCTGGATCACCAATAGCAAATATAACTGGGTTTAAGGAAGCATCAGATTTTTCACCAAAATACATTCTAAGTGAAAAGCTTGTTTGTTTAAAGCCAAGTTCTTCCATAGCTTTTATTCCCCACTTGCTGTTTTCTAAAACACCAATTGAAATTACCTTTAAATCATCTGAATCCTTTACAGTCAATAATGCAGCTTTTATCAAATTGATTGTAGAGTTATAGGAATCACTAATGCCTGCTTTTAGTTTCAGATTACCATTTTGAAACGTTCCAAATAGATATCCAGCAAGGTAATTTTCAATATCTTGAGTAATAAAGGCATATTCAGGAAATTCTTCAAATAATGAAAGCAAGAAATCTTCACGATTCCCACCAAATATTTCTTTATCTGCTTCAAAAATCTGTGATAAATTATCCTCTTTAATATTAAATACAGGAAATTGCTGTTCTACTGAATTCAGTCTATCTAGTAGTTTTTGAATATCTTCTTGAGAATTTATCTCATACTTAAATCGTAAAGAATTTATCTCAAATGTAAATCCAACTCTTTTATAAAGTGATTCTGTTTTTTTAACAGCATCTAATTTGATGGTTCGACAACCTTTGACTTTCAAGAGATTAATTGCTTCAATCATTAATTCTTGCCCTAAACCCATGTTTCTAAATTTAGGTAATGTTACAACATGTCCTATAAAACCAATATTTCCATAAGAAACAGCTAATGTGATTCCAACCATGAAGCCTTCTTCGCGACTTATAAGTGTGATATACTTATTGTTCTTATTCCTAAGAGCACGTCTAATATCAGCTTCAGTTTCTCCCCAGTCTGTTACATCAATTACTTTGACAATACTTACTAAATCTTCAATAGTCGGTCGGTAAAAATCCAAGTTTTCAATCATGTTATCATCACACACAGTAAACGAATAGTTGCATCTTTATATTTGTAAAGATTGGATTGCGATAAAATTTCTAACTATTTCAATAATCTCCTTATGAAGTAATTTACATGAATTTCAAAACTAAATTCTTCTTCAGCAGTTACTCTAGCAGCTTGTCCCAAGTCGGTTCGTAAATTTTTATTTATATATAATCCTGAAATCCAACGAATATATTCAGTCTGATTATCTAGAGGAATTAGTAAACCATTTTTTGTATTCTTGATTATTTCATTTATTCCAGGGAGGTCAGATGCAATGCAAGGTAATGAGCAGCTCATTGCTTCTAGGAGAGATAAACCTAATGCCTCTCTTCTTGATGGTAAAATGAAGCAATTTACGCTTGAATAAATATCTGCAAGCTTCTCATCAGAATCCACAACAGCGAAATGAAAGCGATGGTCTAGATTTTCATTTTTGATTTGTTCTTCAAATTCCTTTCGATACTTCCCAGCTCCAATGATTAAAAAGTGGATAGTTAGAAATGCCTTATCTCGATCTATTAGCTTCTTGTAAATTTCCGGAAGAATATCTAAACCCTTTTCCTTTATGATTCTACCAGTATAAAGAATTACAAAAGCATCTTCAGAAATGTTAAAGTTCTCACGAATTTTAAAGCTTGGTGAATCCTTCTTTTTGAAAACCTCTGTATCTACTCCTAAATATCTTACTTTTGAATTAATACCTGATTTGAACATGTGATTTTGAACAGATTTACTTACAGAAAAAATTCCTTTGAAATGATTTTGAAATGACCTTAATGCTTCATATAAATTCGAATCCGTTCCATCTGGCATAGTTAATTTGAATGGTGGGCTATGACTCCAAAAATAAAAAGGTGTAAGCGATTTGAAATTCAATACTTGTTTTAGAAAATACAAAGCATATGGAGAAACAAAATAAGAATTATGAAAATGAATAGCTTTAGGTTTATGTTTTGTTATAAAATCTTTTAATTCAGTTGCGAGTTTTGTAGCAGTAGTTTCGATATCATCTTTTTGAAATAACCTTTCAGCATTCGAAATCCTTTCTTCTTCAGATAGTAAATTGAATTCTTTTGTTCTATCTACTAAATCTCCACAGTTAAATCGAATGACCTCTATTCCATCTATTATTTCTTTGTTTGAAGAATCATCTTCCGTAATTTGAGTGAGAATTACTGGTTGATAACCTTTTGATTTCAGAGCTTTTGTAATCCTTCTTAGATAGGATTTAACTCCACCTATATCATTTTGTGAAAAACGATCGACAAAGAATGCTATTATTGTTATGATCCTCCATAAAGAAATTAATGTTTTAGTTTGCTACCTTCTTTACTAAACAAGTAATTAAATAATTTTGTAGGAACAAATAAAATAGATTATCCTATAAGTAATCTTTTATTTGGTTTGTTATAATTTTAAATCCAATTGAAGAAAATTGAAATATTTCTAAGTGTAATAAAAAATAGATGAAAGAAGGATTGTGTGTAATGAAAAACCATAAAGTATTTTTAACAAGAAAAATTCCTCAAAGTGCAATTGATTACTTGAAGAAACAAAATATTGATTTAGAAATGAACGAAGAGGACAGAGTTTTATCTAAAGATGAAATCTTGAGAGGTGTTAAAGGGAAAGATGGATTGATTTGTTTACTAACTGATACAATTGATGTTGACATTATAGATGCAGCCAGTGATAGTCTCAAAATTATTGCTAATTATGCTGTTGGTTATAACAATGTTGATGTTGTAGCAGCAACTAAACGAAAGATACCAGTTACCAATACGCCTGGAGTTTTAACTGATACAACAGCGGATTTGGCTTTTACATTATTAATGGCAATATCTCGAAAAATTGTAGAAAGCGATAAATTTACTAGAGCAGGAGAGTTCAAGGGATGGGGACCACTTCTACAATTAGGTAATGATATCTATCAGAAAACTATAGGAATTGTGGGTTGTGGTAGAATAGGTTCTGCTGTAGCAGAACGAGCAGCTAAAGGTTTTCAAATGGAAGTATTGTATAGCGATACAAGAAGACATGAAGAACTTGAAAAGAAATTGAAGATGGAATATTGTTCTTTGGAAAAATTACTCAAGGAATCAGATTATATTTCAATACACGTTCCTCTGACTGATAAGACAAAACACCTTATTAGTGAAAAAGAGCTTTCTATGATGAAACCTACAGCTTATTTAATCAATACTTCTAGAGGAGCTGTTATTGATGAGCAAGCACTTGTGAGAGTTTTAAAAGATAAGCAAATTGCTGGAGCAGCTTTAGATGTATATGAGCATGAACCAGCTTTAGCTCCGGGATTAACAGAATTAGATAATGTTATAATAACAGCCCATATTGGTAGTGCAACTATTGAA
>JAUVZH010000037.1 GCA_030602675.1 Candidatus Heimdallarchaeota archaeon
CAATTTATTGTCGATAATTGTTAATTGTAACATTTTGTATAAAACTTGTGCTTATTTAACTATTATGTGTGTATCCTAAACTAATTAGGAATAAATACAATTTTTAGAATTATTTTTCTAATAGGTAATTTTAAATTAATGTACTTTACCTCACTGTGTTCGAACACAGAAAGTGTTTAAAAAGATTGATTAGTTAAAGAACCTACTGAAATTCGGAGGGCATAAAATGACCCCGTATGAAAAACTAACACCTCCTAAAAATGGTAAAAAAATAACAATAGATGATAAGGGCAAACTTGTTGTTCCAGATAAACCAATAATTCCGTATATTACAGGGGATGGTCTTGGACCGGAAGTTGTAGAAGCTATGCGAGCAGTAGTTGATGCTGCTATAAAAAAAGCCTATAAAGGTAAAAAAGAAATCATTTGGTTTGAAATCTTTGCTGGAGAAAAAGCTCGAGAGATTTATGCTGCAGATTACTCTGAAGAGCAATTGAAGAAGATGGATCCAAAGAAAATTAGAGATCTCTTTTTACCAATTGATACATTAAAAGCAATTACAGAATATATTGTAGCAATAAAAGGACCTCTAACGACACCAATTGGTGGTGGTTTTAGAAGTTTAAATGTAGCAATTCGACAAAGATTAGACCTTTATTCATGTGTTAGACCTGCGAAACATATCAAAGGTGTACCTTCACCTGTGAAGCATCCTGAAAAGGTTGATATGGTAATCTTTAGAGAAAACATAGAAGATGTATATTCAGGAATTGAATTCGAACCTGAATCTGCAGATGCTATAAAACTCATTAAATTCATGAATGATGAATTAGGAACAAATGTCCTTATGGAATCTGGTATAGGCATTAAACCAATGTCTTGGGCAAATACTTCCAGATTAGTCAGAATGGCTATTAACTATGCTTTTGAGAAAAATTTCAAATCAGTTACTTTAGTTCATAAAGGTAACATCATGAAATTTACAGAAGGTAAATTCAAAGATTGGGGTTATCAATTAGCTGCTGAAGAATTTCCTAATACTGTAATAAGTGAAAAAGATTTGTGGGATAACCATGATGGTAAACTTCCTGAAGGTAAAATCCTCATCAAAGATAGAATTGCTGACTCAATGTTCCAACAAATACTATTACGACCAGATGAGTATGATGTTCTTGCTCTGCCAAATCTAAATGGTGATTATATTAGTGATGCACTAGCAGCCCAAATAGGCGGCTTAGGTTTTGCACCAGGAGCCAATATAGGTGATAAAGCTGCTGTTTTTGAAGCGACTCATGGTACTGCACCAAAACATGCTGGTAAGAATAAGGTAAACCCAGGATCAGTTATTTTCTCAGCTGTAATGATGTTGGATTACATGGGTTGGGTCGAAGCTGCTGAATTGATAAATAAAGCAATAGAGAAAACAGTCTTACAAAAGAAAGTTACCTATGATATAGCAAGACAACTAAAAGATGTAAAACCAATAGGAACTTCTGATTTTGCTGAAGCAATAATATCCAATATGTAAAACTTTGTTACAGCATGAAGGTATAGAGAAATGACTGGTAAAAATATAGTACAAAAAATACTGGAAGAACATGATATATCAGAAAAACCAATTCTCGAATATAATCATGGAGATCCAATCTTTGTAAAAGTTGATCAATGTATAACCCAAGATGCAACAGGAACAATGGCTTGGTTGGAATTTGAAGCGATAAACATTCCCGAAGTAACTGTTCCTTTAGTTGTTTCTTACATCGATCACAACATGTTGCAAACTGATTTTCGAAATGCTGATGATCATCAATTTTTGCAAACAATTGCTGCAAAAAAGGGAGCTATTATGTCTCGACCTGGAAATGGCATTATACATCAAGTTCATCTCGAGAATTTTGCTGCTCCAGGTAAAATACTGTTGGGAACAGACTCACATACTCCTACTGCTGGAGGTGTAGGTTCAATGGCTATTGGTGTTGGAGGATTAGTTGTAGCTAGTGCTATTGCTGGTGAACTTTTTGAGCTGAAATTACCAAAAATAATCAAAGTTCAACTTACTGGCAAACTAAATCGTCCATGGGTAACTGCTATGGATGTAATATTGGAACTAATTAAAATTAAGGGAGTCAGTGGAGGACTCAAAACTATCTTTGAATATTCTGGTCCAGGAGTAAAAGATTTAACTGCACCTGAGAGGGCTACAATAACTAACATGGGTGCTGAATTGGGGGCAACAACATCAATCTTTCCTAGTGATGAACATACAAAACACTTCTTGAAAGCACAAGATAGAGAAAACGATTACAGTCCATTAGAAGCAGATGAAGATGCTCTATATGATGAAATCATAGATATTAATCTGTCTAAAATAGAACCAAATGTAGCATTACCACATAGCCCAGGGTCAGTAATTAAGATAAGAGAATTAGTTGAGAAAACACCAATCGATAAAATACTAGAAAACATGCCAGAAAAAGTTCATAATGAAATCAAAGAACACGTTAGTCGTTTGTATGACCGAGATTTACAAATAGATCAAGTTTGTATTGGTAGTTGTACGAATTCCTCTTATTTAGCACTGGCAAGTGTAGCATCTATTGTTAAAGGACAGGTAATAGCTTCAAATATTAGCATGACTGTTTCACCTGGTTCAAAGAATGTCTTTACACAAATAGCTCAAGATGGATTATTAACTGATATTATATCTTCTGGAGCCAGACTACTAGAAAGCGGGTGTGGTCCTTGCATTGGCATGGGTCAAACTCCTCCAACAAATGGTCTGACAGTTAGAACTTTCAATAGGAATTTCTACGGTAGAACTGGTGAAAAAAGCGCTGGATCATTCCTATTAAGCCCAACATCTGCAGCACTTATTGCACTAAAAGGACGATTTGTAGATCCACTAAAAGAAAAAGAGATTAAACCAGAAATTTTCTCTGAACCAGAAAAATTCGTTACTACGAAAAATATGTTTATTTTTCCAGAAAAGGATCAAAAGAAAAGATCTGAAATACAAATCATCAAAGGACCTAACATTAAAGATTGCCCAATAAACGAACCACTACCAAAGGAAATCAAAGGAACAGTTTTGTTAAAAACAAAAGATGATATCACAACAGGTGATATTATGATGGCTGGATCTAAAGTACTGCCATTAAGATCAAACATACCTGCAATAGCAGATTTTGTATTTAATCCTGTTGATGATACTTTTGTTAAAAGAGCTAAGGAATATAATCCAAATAACAAGAGACGTGTTTTCTTCATTGTTGGTGGCAATAACTATGGTCAGGGCTCAAGCAGAGAACATGCAGCAATTGCACCTATGTGGCTTGGTCTTGGAGTAGTAATTGCTAAAAGCATCGCAAGAATTCATAGAGATAATTTAATTCAATGGGGAATGTTACCATTGGAATTTGTAGATCCAAAGAATTATGACAAAATTGACCAATCTGATGACTTACTAATAATGAAGCTAGATAGTCTAAAAGAAGGAGTATCTGAAATAGAAATTAAAAATCAAACAACAGATTTCTCCTTTAAAACACAAATAAATCTATCTGCAAATGAGATTGAAATGCTTCGTAAAGGTGGAGCATTGCCTTTAGTAAAATCTAAGGTATCTAAGTAAAATGAGACCGATTGTCTCTGAAAATGCTAAAGTGTTAAATCCACTTGGCATTTTATACATTTTAGATTAAAGTAATATAAAGTTAATTTGAATTTAATTCGAGGTAAAAAAAAATGAAAATAGTAAGAACTGCACAAGCAGGTACTCTTGAATCTCAAGATGTCCTTATTACAGTTCAAAAAGGAAAACCAAATACTGGATTGGTAATTGAATTAGATAGTCCTTCTGCTGTTCAATATGGTTCAAAAATACAATCCGAAATTGAAACTATTGTTATGGAATTTAAGATTGAAGATGTTCATATCAAAGCTATTGACAAGGGTGCATTAGGATTTACAATAAAAGCCAGGACAGAAGTGGCTCTTAAAAGAGCTTGTGAGTGATGAATAAGGTAGGTTAAGGCTATTGGCAAATAAGAAAACTGATTTCAATTTCATCAAAAAAACTGTCGAAGATGTTACTAAAATACGAAGAACAAGACTTTACATCCCTGGTAATAATCCGGCCATGATTAGAAATTCCCCACTATTTGGTGCTGACCAAATCATTTTTGATCTTGAGGATGGTGTTGCTGTAAACCAAAAGGATGCAGCTCGTATTTTAGTTAGAAATGCTCTGAAAGAATTAGATTTTGGAGACACAGAAGTTACAGTTAGGATAAATAGTGTTGATACAGAGTTTTTTGAGAAAGATATTAACGAAATAATTCCAGCTAAACCATATGCAATTGTTTTTCCAAAAGCTGAAGATGAAAAACAATTACTAGATGTTTGCAATCAAATGGGAGTAGTAGAAGAAGAAAATAACATACCAATTGGTTCTATAAAAGTAACACCAATTATTGAATCTGCTTGGGGAATATTACGAGCAGAAAATATTGCAATTGCATGTGATCGATTAGTAGGAATTAGTCCTGGTGGTGAAGATTTAACAGCTGATCTTGGAGCTATAAGAACCCTTGAAGGAGAAGAATTACTTTACATAAGATCAAAACTAGTTTTAGCAGCTAGAGCTGCTGGAATTCAAGTATTTGATACTGTTTATACAAATATACGAGATACTGAAGGATTGTATAATCAGACAAAAAGAATCGTTCGTATGGGATTTGATGGTAAAGCATGTATTCATCCATGTCAAATAGAACCTATTCATAGAGCATTTATGCCTTCTGAAAGAGAAATAGAGCGCGCTGAAAGAATTGTAGAAGCTTACACAATGGCTCAAAAAGAAGGTGTTGGAGTTATTTGTGTAGACAATCGAATGATTGATGTTCCTGTTGTAAAACAATCAGAAAGAATACTAAAACGAGCGGAAGCTGCAAAGAAAAGGTGACAAGAGGGATAACAATGGAATATGTAGAAAATATTATTGGAAGAAAAATACCAAAAGAAGTCAACGGAAGAAAATTACGACCCTTTAGGGGTATTGGTATGGAACCTATCCCTGATCGTAAAACGGCAACAAAAATTAGACGTAGATTGCCTGGTGAAAAGAAGCTTCTAAAGTCAATTGAAGAAGCAATCATTAAATCTGGATTAAAGGATGGTATGACTATTAGTTTTCACCATCATTTTCGTGGTGGAGACAAATTAATGAACATGATATTCAAGCAAATTGCTGAAATGGGAATAAAAAATCTAACATTAGCTCCATCTTCTATTCATCCTGTTCATGCTCCATTAGTGAAATATATCGAGGAAGGTATTATTACAAACATCCAATGTGGTGTTACAGGCCCAGTTGGAGATGCAATTTCACGAGGGAAACTAAAAGGACTATTAATTGTAAGAAGTCATGGTGGTCGAGCAAGAGCAGTTGAAGATGGTGATTGTCGTATTGATGTTTGTTTTATAGGTGCTCCAACTGCTGATGAATTTGGTAATTTGAATGGTGTGGAAGGTAAACAAGCTTGTGGACCACTTGGTTATATGGTTCCAGATGCACAGTATGCTGATATGGTTATTGCAGTAACAAACAATCTAGTTCCCTTTCCTTGTAGCAACATTAGCATTAACCAAAACCATGTTGATTATGTAGTACATATCAAAAATCCAATTGGTGATCCTGCTGGAATTGTTTCGGGAACTACTAGAATAACTCGTGATCCTATTCGAATCAAAATAGCTAGAAACTGTGTGAAAGTTATTGAAGCTTCTGGATTATTGAAGAAAGGATTTTCATTCCAGAGCGGAGCAGGAGGAATCTCTTTAGCTGTAACACAATTTCTTGGCGAACGTATGCGGGAAAAAGAGATACAAGGATCCTTCGGCATGGGAGGATCAACATCTGCCTTAGTTCAATTATTGGAAGAAGGTCTTTTCAAAAGAATTCTTGATGTTCAAGCATTTGATAGAGAAGCAATTCGTTCATTAAAAGATAATTCTAGTCATATAGAAATTGGTGCTTCTCAATACGCAAACATTCACAGTAGTGGTGCAGCAGTTAATGTTTTAGATACTGTAGTTCTTGGAGCTACTGAGGTAGATATAGATTTCAACGTCAATGTTGTAACTGAATCAGATGGAAGAATTCTTCATGGAATAGGTGGTCATCAAGATACTTCAGAAGGAGCAAAGTTATCTATTATTGCTATTCCATTACTTAGAGGAAGAAATCCAGTAATTGTTGATCGTGTTACTACAGTAACTACTCCTGGGATGAACATAAATGTCATTGTTACAGATTATGGTATTGCTTTAAATCCTAAGAGTCCCTATTATCGCAGGCTTAAAAGAAAAAAAACCATTCAGTATAAAACAATTAAAGAGTTGAGAGATATTGCATATAAACTGGTTGGTGGACCCCCCGATCCGATACCATTTAAAGATCGTATTGTAGCAATAATTGAACATCGAGATGGAACTGTTTTAGATGTAGTAAGACAAGCGAAGGATAAGTAATTGTTAGAGGATTTCTCTTCTAACAAACTTTCATAATCCAAAATACATGAAAATTCAAGGTGACAAAGTATTGAGTAATTTAGACAAAATCCGTTTAGAAATTCTCGATGCTAAAGAAAAGAGATGGTTAAAGCAAAAAGCGCTTGTATCTAAATCAAAATTGAATCTTATTTCTTTCAAATTTAACATTCCTTCTTGGCCCAAAAAATCGTCAACAATCAATAGGACTTTCAAAATAGCTCTAAGAGATTTTCATTTATTTCTTGATAAAAAGAGAGTTAATTATAAAACTGAAAATTCATCTGATACACTATTGGGACCTGAAACTTTTCTGCTTTCAAGTGTAGATACTCAAGAACTGAAGAATTTAGCGATAGATTTCGAAGAAACTCATCATATAGGTCGATTGCTAGATTTAGATGTAATAAATACTAATGGTGAAGCATTAGAAAGAAAAACAAAACGTCAATGCTACTTATGTGGTGAAATAGCAATCACTTGCATGAGAAACTTAACGCATTCTCCCGAAGAATTACGAGAGTATTTTGATCATAAAATAAGAGAATATCTCAAGAGCTAATATCCGATTATCATTTCTTCAAATATAGAGGAATCACTTACTAAAAAATTAATTAATTCAAGGTATTCATTTAAGGCATCATAAGCTAATTCTCGAGATTTAAATTTTGTAGAGATTGTAAGGACATTTATCATATTTAATCCTTCAATTCTCACCCCACCTTCTATTATTGTTACTAAAAACATAATCCAAACTGGTTTGTCTTTTGCAAAAATTGAGTTTCTTGGAAAAGTTCTTGCAAAGATAACTCGTGCTTTATCTTTGAAATTCTCACCCATCTCATTAACTAGACTATTGATTTGTACAGTTCTAAGATTATTGAAAATATTGTTTTTTATTCCTTCTTCTAATCTAATTATCCAATCATACCTAAGAATTATTGAGCTACTGCTATCCTCTTCCAGAAAAGTCCAAATTGGACAATATTGATGCCGTTCTTGCCCAAGTATTCGTTCATTAAACATGACAGTCCATAATTTCTCACGCAGCTTCATCATATCGATTTCTACTGGACCTGTTCTGAATGATTCTCTGTCAACTACAGTTTGAGCGTCTTGTTGCATTTGTTTTAGTTTTTTTTCAGCTCTTTCCTTTTTGAAAACTGTTCCTTCTAATACAACCATTCCCAAATCCTGAATGACAATCTTTGAAATTGTGGCTCCGTGTAATTGAGTAATAGTTTTTAGCCATTCTAAGCTTACCTCTTCTCGTGTACCAATTAATGACCTAATATACTCAACAGTTTTCTCTGTAATTTTTTGTTCCTTTTCCTCTGAAGTCATTTCTCATTGCACCATTACTATGAATATCTACAAAATTACTGATTTTTTTAGGTTTTGATTCATCAAAACTCTAAATTATATCTTTTTTTGTTCTTCAATTATTAATTCAATACCTTCAGTAAGAACTCTAATAATCTTCTGTCTACCAGAATCTAACATACGCCAAATAGTGCCCCGTGAAACATCCATCATTTGTCCAGCTTGTTCTTGATTCAAACCTAGTAAATCAACTAACCTCATAGCTTCATATTCAGCAATCGTTAATGTGATGGTCTCCTTAGATAAAATTGGTTGCGGGATCAATTTAGTTATTTTGGGATAATCGTCCACAATAACTTCTTTTAAAGGTCTTCCTCGTAAATTATATTCACTCTCAGTATAATCAAATGCACTCCTTCTACGTCCCTTTCTACAACGATACATTCTCATTTTTTACACCTTTTTGAATCGCGAACTTATTCTGTGTATTTAATATACGTTTATTGAATAAATATTTTTGTGCATATGAACATAAAGGTTTAAAAGTTAGACTATCCTAACATTTATATGTAATAATACAAAATATCAGGTGATTAAGTTGGGAAATTTTGGTAGAAGACCTAATGATAGAGGTAGATATAGAAGGATGTATGAGCTGACAGGAGTTCCAGGTTGGATTAGATATGGAACGTCTCCAGGAATGAGAGGAGGAGGAAGAGGATTGGGTCCTTGCGCACAATACTTACGAAGTACAGGGCAATTCGATGAATTTCTTAAAGATTTTTCTGAAAATAATCCAAATGTACCAGTTTGGCAAACTGCCTTCAAAGATATAGCTTCTGATGCAAAATATGAGAAAGCATTATTAACAGATAGAATTGATTTCTTACAAGAAGAAATCAAAGAATTACGAAAGAAACTAAAAGATCTTAGATAAGAAATAACTAGTAAAATACGGTGATTTATTATGAAAATAGCAGTATCATCTACAGGTGATTCCATTCAATCTCAAATTGATCCTAGATTCGGTCGATGCAGAAATTTCCTTGTTATCGAAGCTACGGATTTATCTTTCACTTCAGTTGAAAATAAAGCTCAATTTGAGGGACATGGGGCAGGAATAAGTGCAGCACAATTATTGATAAATCTAGGTGTAAAAGCAGTTATATCAGGAAATGTAGGTCCTAATGCTTTTCAAGCTTTATCTGCTGCAAATATTAAAATGTATTCCGATTCTGGAATTGTGTTAGTAGCAATAAAGAAATTCAATGAAGGAAAACTAATGCAATTGACGCAACCACAAAAAGCTGTATATGGGAGAGGAGCAGGCGGTGGTGGTGGACAAGGAAGAAGGAGATCATAAATTAGTGATTAACCTTTTTTTAAAAACAAAACAAATAAGGTGATAAAATGAAATTGGCATTTCCAACAAATGATGATAAAGTTTTAGAGAGTTATTTATCAGAACACTTTGGCAGAGCACCAACATACACTTTAATACAAAATAAAACTAATGAGATAAAAATAATACAGAATACTGGCGAACATTTCGGTGGTGGGCGTTCAGCACCAGCACTACTTGAAGAACATGGAACAAATGTTCTTATATGCAGAGCTTTAGGACGAAAAGCAGTAAGTCGCTTTAAAGAGGCTAGTATTGAGATTTTCATTACAGATAAACTAATAGTAAAAGATGCTCTTGAAGCATACAACAAACAAGAATTAAAAACAGCTTCTGAAGAGGAAGCATGTGCTGGTCAACACAAGCAGTAAACATATTGTTCAAAAAACTCTACAATAGCCAAATTTTACTGAAGAAATGAAAGTAAGTAGGTAACAAGCTAATGAAAATTAGTATTGCAAGTGGAAAGGGAGGAACAGGTAAAACTATAATCGCTACAAGTCTAGCAATCTCAATAGACGATTGCCAATTCCTTGATTGCGATGTTGAAGAACCAAACGCACATATTTTTCTAAAACCATCCTTCCATACTACAGAAACAATCTATGTTGATGTCCCTTTAATTGATCATGATAAATGTACAAATTGTGGTATTTGTTCAGAAGCATGTGAGTTTAATGCTTTAGCACAATTACCTGAACAAGTAATCTTTTTTGCTGAGTTATGTATGAGTTGCAATGCTTGTAAAGTACTGTGCCCAGAAAATGCTATTTCAATGCAAGATAAAGAAATTGGTAAAGTAAACATTGGTAAATCAATGAAAAATATAGAATTTGTTAATGGTTACCTTAAAGTTGGCTCACCAAGAGCTATTCCAATTATTAATGCTGTTAAAAGCCATATTGATGAATCGCGCATTTCGCTATTAGATGCTCCACCTGGCAATTCTTGTCCTGTAATTGAAACAATTAGTGAAACTGACTTCTGCCTCTTAGTAACAGAACCAACTCCTTTTGGTTTATGGGACTTGAAAATTGCAGTAGAGGTAACTAAAGTACTTAGCTTACCCATAGGCATTGTAATTAATAGATATGGTTTAGGTTACGAAAAGGAAGTAGAAGAATACTGTGAAAAAGAAAACATACCTATTCTAATGAAAGTCCCTTATGAACGATCTATAGCAGAAGCATATTCTAAAGGAATTCCTCTTGTCGAACATAAAAAGGATTGGCGAAAAAAATTTCTGAATTTACTTGCACAAATTAAAAATCTGGTGGATAAAAATGGTTAAACAAATCACAATAATAAGTGGTAAGGGAGGAACAGGAAAAACTATTTTTGTAGCAGGATTAGCTTTTTTGACAAGAGAGAAAGCTGTTTTTGCTGATGCAGATGTAGATGCTCCTGATTTACATTTGATTCTGCATCCAGTGAAGAAAAAAGAAGAAGAATTATACGTCTCAAAAAAAGTTGTAAGAGATAATGATAAATGTATACAATGCAATATCTGTGGAGAAGTGTGTCAATTTGAAGCAATAGATTCTACTGATATTAACCTCTTTAAATGTGAAGGATGTGGTTTATGCGTACATCAGTGCCCAGAGAATGCATTAACATTGGAACCAGTACTATCTGCAAAATTATTTGAATCCGAAACGAGATTTGGCCATTTTGTTCATGTAGAGATGACTATTGGAGAGGGGAGCTCAGGTAGAATAGTCGATCAAGTAAAGCAGAAAGCAAAAACCATTGCTGTCGACAACAATTTAGATTATTTGATTATTGATGGATCACCTGGAATAGGTTGCCCGGTAATTTCATCCATTACAGGAGCGGATCTTGCTTGTATTATTGTTGAACCAACTTTAAGTGGGATACATGATCTTGAAAGAATTTTAGAAGTAACAGATCATTTCAAGATTAAAGCTGCTGTCTGTATAAACAAATACGACTTAAATATAAATAATTCAAATCAAATTGAAAAATTCTGTAAAGAAAATAATAAACACATTGTTGGTAAGATTCCTTATAATGAGATTGTACCTACCAGCATTATTGAGGGAAAAAGTGTATTTGAGTATAAAGAAAACCCAGTTTCAATAAAAATTAAAGAAATTTGGGATAATATTAAGAAAATCCTTGAAACATAAATCATATTTGATGGTTTTAGAAACTATTAGAACTGAATGTCTTGTAGTTTGCTCTAATCAATAATGTTAAAATAAACATTTTTTTATTTAATACTGCCACATAATTAGATATTTTGAGGATTTAGGTTTAATGACAAACAAAACTGTTACTGAAAACAAAAATAATCAAATTATAAACATTGTATCAGTAAATTGTGATATTTGTCATAAAATGATTGAAGTTCCTATTAGAAAATCTGATAAAGATTCAGAGATAGGTGGTATATTTCGTATTATTGCTATACATCAGTGCCTTAATGAACAAATTGCCTTCCTATTATTTTTCGATGATTTTTTAGTTCTAAGGCAAAAAGTACAGACGCATGTAACATTAACTGATATACATGAATCAGATATTTTTAGTGAAGATCAAAGACGAAATTTGCGAATCCTGAGTGGATTCAACTATTTAAGAAAGAAGTTGAAGGATGACTTAGCAAAAGTAATTTATGGAATACTAATTGGTCAACAAGTGGTCATAATAGGAGAAAAAAACAGTGTCATACCCTCCATTGAATCTTTAGAGATATTCGCAAAACACAGGAAAGTATCCATTAATTCTTGGACTTTGGACAAAAGCAATGCAGATATTATTGGTACGAAACTTGAGAATTCTCAATTATATTTTAGTTCATTAATAGTAGATCTCGAAAACAACATTGTTTTTAATGGAATGATAAATGATTATTGTATTGATTTCATAAAACAAATAGAAGATATTTCTGATATTGAATCCTTCACTAGAGTAGTAGAGGATGAATTAATTAGGCTCATATATTTTTCAAAGGAATTCTCCTTAATTCAGAATTTTGATGAAATAGAACCATACTTATCAGCATTAGTTCTTGAAGGCGTAGATGAGAATCTTTTAGATGCTGTTATAGCGTT
>JAUVZH010000246.1 GCA_030602675.1 Candidatus Heimdallarchaeota archaeon
ATATTTACCATTAGCATTTGAAGCTTTAATATCTGGAAATGAATTACTTCTAGCAACTGAAAAGATGTTTGGAAATGCAAAGAATTACATTGAGCTTGGTAAAGATAAAGAAGGTAATCACATTATTAACACAGCTATTGACACATTAATTTCAAAGGGAGATATGACAGGTGGAGTTGAACGATGTTTCATTGGAGCTGCATTGTTTATTTCTTATGGCAAGAGTATTGAAGGTAGCAGATTAATTGACAAAGGAATGGAGAAAATTTCTCAGATCACTGATGAAGCAGCAATCAAGCATCTTGCAACTGTTTGTAGAAATCAAGGTATTATTCTTCGAGATAATGACAGATTAGAAGCTTCCCACATTATTTTTGCTTCTGGCATTGGTATTCTTCGAACCATCAATGATTTAGTTGGTATTGGTCTAATTAGTATTGATTTAGGTAAAACGTTAGTTAGAAGAAATGAGATGAATGCTGCTGTTGAAGCTTATAAAAATGGTGTCCATTTACTGGCTCAAGGTGGTCTCAGCAAAGAAGCAGCTGATGTTGTGAATGAACTTATTACTGAAGGTAGAATGCAAATCGATAACAAGAACCTTCTTGTTGGTGTTCCCCTTGTAGAACTTTCTGGTGATCTTTTCATTTCACTTGGATTCCCAGAAAGAATTATGGTTATTTCTGAGATTTTTATTAATCTTGGTGGAAAAATGCTTGCTGAGAGGAATTTCGATGTTGCTGCTCTTTACTTCTCAAAAGCAATGGAGCTTGCAACTCGTGCAGGACTTAATGATTACCTTCCAAAGGTAGGTAATAGATGTATAGATTTTGGTCTCAAATTGGTAAAAGAAGAAGATCCAATTTTAGGCATTCAATTTATGAATGCTGGAGCAGACTTAATTTCTGAATTCGAAAAGAAGACAGAGAAAGCAAATCGTGCATATAGTAACTACTTGGAAGCAGTAGCACAAGTGCTAAGTCCAGCTTATGAAAAAAGTATCGAAGATGAAGATGTGAGACTTGAGCTAATTAGTCAATTCGTCGACTCAAGCATCAAGTTCTTCTCTCAGATAGGTGCTGCAAAAGCACTTGAAGGTCTTGCTAAGATACTAATAGATTATGGAAAGAAGATACTAAAGACAAAGGATCCACTAGTTGTTAGACAAATTCTTGAACCAGCATTACGTGCAGCTGAACATGCAAAAAATACTAAACAACAAATCGAAATTGGAAATGCATTTCTCGATCATGTAACTTATCTTTCTGAAATAAATAAATTCGAGTATCTTGATACAGTTGTAAATCAAGCTGTAAATATCTATCTAGAAGTTAATGAGCTTAAAGAGCTTAGAAAATTCATGGGTATTTTAGCTCATATTGGTCGTGAACTTTGCTTAAAAGATTTATCAAAATCCCATGGAATTAAGATACTTTCTATGTTGACTGATTTAGCAATTTCATTAAGTCAACCAGAAATATATCCTGTCATAATTGTTCCATTAAATCATTTAAATCAACAAGCTATAGAATTGAAAGACTATAAATTAGTAATCTATGCAAGACAAAACATCCTAAGACTACTTCAGTCAATTCTATCAGCTAATTTACCTTTATCAATCTTAGGAAATATTAGCTTTGCAAATATGATTAACGAATGGTATCAAGCTTCAGAAGAGTTAGGTGCTGATACAAATTCATTTGACCAAGCGATAAGAATCATTGACCAAGCATTACAATTGGCTGTTTTAACACAAGAAGTAAACATCGGTTTAGCAGTAATCGACAAAGTAAATGCGATGATAGAGGTAGTTGCTAAGAAAAAGGTAAAAGGATTAGAGGTACTCTACGAAATCTTAGCAATTGCTTATAATGGCCTAAACCAAAGATCAAAAGTTGTAGAAATAGGCACAAAATGCATGAACATCGGAAAGGAAGCTGCAGAGAAGAAAAAGTTGCGAGAATCTATCAGTTTCTTAAAAACTGCAGGTAGAGTTTTTGCAGTATTAGACGATGAAAGGTTAATAGCTGATGTTGCAATAGCCAGTGCTAGCATTGGTGATTTACGATTAAAGGATAAGAACTACAAAGAAGGTTTATACTACTATTCTGCAGCCCTTGAAAATTACGAACTGTCGCAAGATGAAAATAGTATTCAGTTGATCGCTGGAGCAATCCAAAAGATGTTCACTACGGCTCCTATGGAAGATGGATACATCTCATTTATGGTTCCAGGGATGGTTTATGCAAATCGAGATAATATCAAGGAAGCTGAAGTACTAGCTGATAAGGCAATCAAACAAGCTGATAAAATGATCAAAACAGGCAAAAGAGACGCTATAAGTTACTCTGTTCCTTACCTTTTCGCAGCTATAGACATCTATGAAAGAACAGGAAATTTCATTGAAGAATCCAAGATTTATGACACTTATATGTTCAAATACATAGAAGCAGTTAACGATCCAAAAATCGTTGATTTATTCACCCGTATATTAATTGGATCACTAATTAAGAAACTACGTATTTGGGATTTCAGTGCTATAACAGATTTAATTGCTCGAATTAAAGATCCAAAAGTTCTAAAGAACAAGAAATACCAAGCAATTAAAGATTCTATTGATTTATTAAAAGATGGTGAAATTATATTAGCATTACAACAAGCTAGAAATGTCAATGTTTTATATGAACGAAGTATTGAGGAATTTGTTGACAACTATAAAGAACATGTTAAGAATGATATCAATGAAACAGGCAAACTAAGCATTTATGAATATATGGAAAAACAACCTGTTGCACGACTTATCAACTATTTAATTCAAGACCTCTATGCTAGAAAGGAAATCGAAGGAAAATACTTCCAAATTGGTCTTTTTGTCTCGAGTGAACAGCTTACCAAACTTCTAAATCTCTTTGATAATGAGATTGTATTGAAGGGTAAAGCTCATGTAGCAGAAATTGCTCTAAATACTGCTCTAACTTTAGATGAAACATTAAGTGTTCTCCGTAACGCATATCTCCCCCAAAAATTCCAAGCAAGATTCAATGAAGATTATTCAATCATTTATTCATATCAACAACTCCGAAATGAAGTTAAGGATCTAGCTTTAGGATATCAAGAAATAGGCAATATTGATATCAACAAGATATCAAAACAACTCAAATTCCAACCTGAAACTATTCAAAGGGAAATTGAATACTTAATTCTTGAAGGCATGATAAACCCAAGATTAGTAGGAAGAACTTAATCTTTGGTTTGACATCTTTAGCGATGTGGTGGTTTAATTGATATTATTTAGCACCATCATAATCAATCTTACAAATAGTTGCTTTACCACCAGCAGCATTTATTGCTTTGGTAATTTTTTCTTCTTTACCTGGTGCGAGTGCTATCATACATCCTCCTAAACCAGCACCAGTTAATTTCCCACCTAAGGCTCCTGCTTTTATTGACTCCTTCACAAGATTATCCAACATAGGAATTGAAACTTCAAGATAATCTCTTAACATATCTTGTTGTTTAGTTAGTAGCTCACCTAATAATTCGATATCTTGATTTTTTTTCGATAGTTCATTTTTAGCTTGTAGTGTTATATTCCTAATAATTATAACACCAAACAATCTTCTGAATTCATCTTCAGTAAGAATTGATTTGAAGCTTTCTAGTTCATCAACTGTTAGAGTCGCTAATTTGAGGTCGCTTTGTTGTTTTATTTTCCCAAATCCTTTATTGATCTGATTCTTTAGAATAGTCAATGGTTTGTTTGCTGATCTTCTTATGCAACTATCACCAATAATTATGCTATCGAAATTTGAAGTAAAGCTCTTTATTTCATATGGAGGACCGTTACAATCAAGAGAAAATATTCCACCTAGGGAGGAGGAATATTGATCCATTATACCACAATTTACTCCCAATACTTGGTTCTCTGCTTTGAATGCTATATCTGCTATTTCCAACTTAGTTAAATTGAGATCAAGTTGATCATCCAAGGCAGTTAACCAAGCTACTAAAAGTGCAGCAGAAGATGACAGACCAGAACCAATGGGAATATTACTAGATATTGAAATATCAAATCCAGGTATTGCATTAATTATCTCTTCTTCGAAAAGAACCTTAATGATAGCTCGAAAATAATCAAAATCATTAAATGCGAGGGGAAGATCTCTTGTAACTGTAAATTCATGAGTTTTTTCTAATTCATGCGATTTTATTTTGATTTTATTTGATTGATTTTTTTGAAGTGTGATTGTTGTTCGAAGGTCCACAGCAGCAGGTATAACAACTAGTTTTAGATAATCTTGATGTTCACCGTACAAGCAAACTCTTCCAGGAGCGGAATAAGACTTTTCTTCTGCCGGTTTGGACATTTAATAGAACCACATGAAACTAGATTTCAAACAATAATAAAATGATTACTATAAAAAGTATTATTTGACTCGCTTTGCTTATAGAGAGAGATTTATTAGAGAATAGAAAATAAATATTCTATTGTTTTAGATAATTGAATAATTTAGTTTATGTGTATTAATTACAAGGAGAAAAAAAGTCAATGTTAGAAAATGTTGTAATTTTCTCAAAAGAGTCGAAGGATGTTGTTCTTACAGCAATGTATGGTGAACTTGATCCAACAACTGATACCTTTGCTGATTCTTTAGGAAAGATACTTGAAATTGCTGTTAAGCTAGATAGAGGTGTCTTTATTCTAGATCTAGATACCAACTTTACAGCGTTAGTTTTAGCAATCAAAGACCTTTCTGTTTCACTGGTTTTCAATGAAGAATATGAAAAGAAAAACCAAGATTCTTGGGAAAAAATTGCTAAAGAAATCATTAATGGATTTGTTAAAGTTTTTGAAACAAAAAATGAATTAAAGTATCTTGAGTATAAGGAGAAAATTGATGAAATAATAGAATGGCATAATAAAGAGCTATCTCCTTTAGATAAAATGAAGGATGCACTTTGGTAATATGGAGGTTATGGAAATTTGGCAGATTTACCCAATACACCAACAATAGCAGCAGTTTCAATGATGGGAGTAGCGACAGTAGCAATTTTTGCAGTTGTCATTCTTATGTTTTATAAATACTCACAAAGAAAAAGAAATGCAGCTTTGATGATAGCCGTTGCGTTTGCTTTCTG
>JAUVZH010000279.1 GCA_030602675.1 Candidatus Heimdallarchaeota archaeon
TGAGGAAACAGGTTTGAATTTATCATCATCTTGCGGAAATTTCTCAGTCATTTTTCTGCACACCTATCTTATTACCAAATTATTATTCTAAAGGTATCTGAACCTTCATTTCTAATAAAACTCAGGAAATGCTGAGTTTCATAACTGTAAATTACTGGTAGTCCCGTACCTCCAGCACTACTAAGTGTTACATTTCTCCAAGGGATGGTTGTTTCATATGGAATGCTATCTACTTCGGGATCATCTATATCAATAGCCTCTATATACCAATGTTTTGCCCCTGGAAGTACTCTGAAATGGACTTCATAAGCATGGCCTGATAAACTTGTTGGGAGATTCAGAGTGCGATTAATAACTACTCGAGTTAATGGATCAGTGTTTAACCCAATCTCAAGGATGTTTTTTAGCTCTTCTGCAACAGTGTTAACAATTTCATTCAAGCCAACCTCTACGGTATTTTCAAGCGTATTAGTGTTAATGGCATTAAATGTAAGAGTAACGCCAGCAATAGCTAGAACTCCTATTGCAACAACAGATATGTACATAACCCATTCTGAAGCCATCGTTTATCTCCTAAATGTAATCATTTTAGTTAATAAAGTATTATTCACATCAATTGATAAATCTATTTCTCAAGGTTTGTGATTTAATACACATTTCTAGTCATGCATTAATCATCAAAAAATCTTTTCATTCTAACAAATAAAGATTTTTCCGTTATTGAAAAGTGCTTGAACTAATGAAAAAAAGAAAGGAATAGATATTCTGTGAAGAAAAAGATCTCACATTTTAATATCAATTTTCTTCTTATTTTTTATTCCTTTTTAACGAATAGTAAAGTACTGATTGCGTAATTATTATAGAACCTATAATCCAAAATGGGAAAGCTGAAATTCCAACAGTAACAATTTCTAAACTTAAAATTCGTATTCCACCTGTAAATGTAGCGAGATAAATCCTTGTGTCTTTTACAACGACTCTAAGAGTTCTCCAATCCAATTCAAAAGTTCCAATAAGAAAAGGATTCTCAAGATCAGTACAGTTGACAACTTTAAGACCAAATGAATAATCAGCCAAATAAGCTATATCACCATCAATTAGCTCAAGATCATTATAAAATCCACCATCAGTAAAATTACTAACAACAGAAACATTATAGGGATCGCTAAAATTTAGAATTTTCAAACCAAAAGCATGATCATTAAAATAAACCAAATCATTATTATAAGCTCTAGGAGCACCACCATTATAATTTTCTCCGGTATCAACTGTGCTAACATAAGTGATATTTGTTGGATCAAAGATATCTAGAACTTTTAAATTTAGATAAGTATTTGACATATCAATTCCTATTATGTGAGTAGCAATAAAAGCATAATTACCCATTACATAAACTTGACTAACATCTCCAACAGGATCAATCCAACTATCAAGCATGATTGGATTACTTGGATCTGTAACGTTTACAATTTGTAATCCAAGTTCTTCAGCACCTACGAATAATAATTCTCCCTGTACTTGAATGTAATTTGAATGGTTATAGTTACTATAAACAGATAGCAACTGCAAAGAATCAATAGTGGAATAGTTAAAAATATATACGCCATTTGAAGATGTTGCATAAACTAGGTCTCTATCAAGATCAAGCTCAACATCATGAGGAAGATAAATACTATATGAAAATAATTCAACAATATTTGTTGGTTCTGTTATATTAAAAACTACTATACGATTAGTAACATCCATGACAAAAGCTAGTTCATTGTTAATACATTGGAAACCAATAACACTATTACCAGAATCTATTATTCCAATTTCGGTGAATTCGTAATTATACTCTAATCCCTTAACTGCTTGAAGATTAGCTAAAATTGAATAAAAAATAAGAAGAAGAAACAGATAGTTTAATGATTTTTTTCGCATAGTCAAAACAACACCCAATAGAGTAACAAATAGATTAGTAATAAAAGTAGTTTACACTCTGAAAAAAACAATGTTAAAAAAAGGTAATATTGGAATGAAATCCAATATTTACAACTACTAACTAAGTTTCTTTTTAACTAACTCAGGAACTTCGCTAAGTAATCGAGCAACACCAACGCCTGCTTCTTCAAGTACTTTAATCTTCGAAGCAGCTGTTCCTTTACCACCAGAAACAATAGCACCAGCATGACCCATCTTCTTACCTGGAGGAGCTTGTCTACCTCCAATAAAAGCAACAACAGGTTTGGTTACATGCTCTTTGATGTACTCAGCTGCATGTTCTTCTTCAGATCCACCAATTTCACCGATTAGAACTATTGCTTTTGTATTTGGGTCTTTTTCAAACATTTCAAGACCCTCAACGAAACCAAGACCATGGCTTGGATCACCGCCAATACCAACACATGTTGTTTGTCCTAATTCATCATTGGTAAGATTCCAGATAACTTCATATGAGAGAGTTCCACTTCGAGCTATTACACCAACAGGTCCAGGTTTAAAGATAGAGTTTGGCATAATGCCTAATTTACATCCATCAGTAGAAACTAATCCTGGAGTATTTGGTCCAAGAATAGTAATTCCTTTTTCTTTAGCTCTTTTAACAGCTCTTGCAGCATCCCAAACTGGAACATGTTCTGTGATACAGACAACGATTGGAATATCATTATCTATTGCTTCATTTATTGCTCCACCTGCGAATTTTGCTGGAACAAAAATTACTGTTGCATCAATTTTATGCTTCTCTTTTGCATCCTTAATGGTGTTATAAACTGGCACTCCATGAACTTCTTGTCCTCCACGTTTTGGAGTTACACCAGCAACAACTTTAGTTCCAAAAGCTAACATTGCTTCTGTATGAAAAGTCCCTTGATTTCCAGTTATTCCTTGAACTAGAACATTAGTATCTTTGTCTACTAAAATTTTCAATCATATCACCCTAAGATTATTTGGATTTAGCAATCTCTACTGCTCGTTTGACAGCAGGTTCCATTTCAGTAAAAGCGTTCATTCCCGCTTTATCTAGAATAGCCATGCCTTCTTTTTGTTTAGTTCCTACTAATCGAACAACAAAGGGCATTTTAAGTCCAAGTTTATCTCGTACTTCAATAACTGCTTTAGCTACATCATCACATCTAGTTATGCCACCAAAGATGTTTACTAATAAAACATCAATGGGTTCACCTTCTTCTCCTACAGCTTTTACAATACTTAGAGCATTCAAAACTCTCTCAGTACTTGCACCACCACCAACATCCAAGAAGTTTGCTGGTCGGCCACCAAATTCAGCTATAAGATCAACTGTACCCATAACTAGTCCAGCACCATTCCCAATTATACCAATATCACCATCGAGACGAACAAAAGCAACATCAAAACTTGCTGCTTTGTCTTCTAATGGATCATCCGGGATTCTCTCATTCATAAATTCTTGATAGAGAGGGTTTCTGTAAATAGCATTATCATCAATGATTACTTTTGAATCAAGAGCAATGATTTTACCACCATCTAATTCAGCTAGTGGATTAATCTCCACAAGTTGTAAATCCATTGTATGCATAGCTTCCCACATTTTAACAAGAATATCAGAAAGTTGGTTCAGTTCGTCACCTTTGAATCCTAGACTTTTAGCTAAATCTTTTGCAGTATCAGATTTGAAAGCAAAATCTATTGGAAAACGCTCTTTTCGTACTTTTTCAGGAGTTTCTTCTGCAACTGCTTCAATATCAACTCCGCCTTCTGTACTCATAATGAAAATTATTTCTCGAGAATAGGTATCAAACATAGAACTAATGTAAAGTTCATTAACGATTTTTGCTGCTTTTTCAACTAAAACATTTTGAACTTTCATATCCTTAATTGTACCTTTAAGGATCTTAGGAGTTACTTTTTCTAACTCTTTCTTATCCTTCACCACTTTAATTAATCCTGCTTTTCCTCGCCCTCCATGAAGAATTTGTCCTTTGACAACAACAGGATAGCCCAATTCATCTGCGGCAGCTAAAGCTTCTTTCAAGTTTTTCGCAACTTTACCAGGAAGCAATGGTATGCCCGCTTTTTGGAAAACTTTCTTTCCTTCAAATTCAAGTAAAAGGCCCATTTGACTAGACTCCTTTCTTGTTAGTTTTATTAACTATAGATATAATCTCTGGGAATTGTTAACAAATAAAAGCATTTTGAAAGGAATTACAAGTAATTATTGAAGCAGTTTAGCAGTTACTATTAGATTACTTTAATTTAAAACGAAAGTTTTATTGCAAAGATTCTTTTTATGTTCTCTTGTGATTTAATTTGGGGTTATGTGAATTAGATAAACATAGATCAATTTCTGATCTACGAAAAAAAAGTGTAATAAGTCAAGATGGTCTTGTTGTAGGAAGAATAATTGATGTTGTTTTTGATTCTAACTACAGACTTCATTCATTTATTATTGGTGGTAGTCGTTGGGAAGAACTAAGAGAATTAATGGGATTCATTGATGATATTGATCCAGTGATTCCATGCGATTCAATTACAGAAATTACTGATGATACAATTAAGATCAATATTCAGAAGGATAAACTAAGACATAAATTGGAAGAAGGTACAATTCCAGAAAATGC
>JAUVZH010000412.1 GCA_030602675.1 Candidatus Heimdallarchaeota archaeon
GCTAAAATCATTCAAGTTATTTAAACCCATCTTTTTTGTGGTGTTTTTAACTCTCGAGTAGAACATATTTTTGTCAATTGAAAACTCACAAAGTGGAATTCTATGACCAAACAAGAGACCTTATCATTATTTTCTCAAAAAACACTGTCAGTTAAGAGAGTAAAACAAATTCCTCAAACTATCTTAAATGATAATACTTCACTGGTAGAATATGGCATTCAAAATTTTCAAAGCATTTCCCAATTAACTCAAATTAAAGAGAGAAAAGTAACTAATCAATTCTTTATTGGCAAACCAAGAAGAAATCAGAATATTGAAGCTGCTTTTTCTGGTTTAGGAATAATGACTGGTATTGAATTAGAAAATTATCCCGAATTGCCACTCAAAAAAACTTATGATGAATTCGAGGGGTTGTTAGTTTTTCAAGATGTTCCACCAAAGATGAAGGTAATTGTAGAATCAGAAGAGAGCAATGGTTTTCAACCGAAAAATGCTTTTGATCATTGTGTGGATGTCTGCATTAATGCTCTTCCTGAAAATTATCAATCATGGATAATCTCAACTATTGAGAAAAGCAGATTTAGTAACTCACTTAATTTATCTGGTAAACTTGATGTTAAACGATTATTAATAATTTCATTTATTGTTATTTGGCTTGGATCATTATTGGGTTTATCATTATTTCTCAATTGGAAATTCCAAGATACACCATATGATGAAGTTGAACGACCTGTGATGTTTGAGTTAACATTTCTAATAAAATTAAGACATTTTATAGAAACTCCGAGTGTCAGATTTGGTTTAGCTTTATGGGCATTTTTCTTAATATCAGGAGTAATCGCTTTTGCAATCTACATTCGTAAAAGAAGGGGATTGCTTGATAACAAATTGCTTCGATTTAAATCACAAGGATCAATTATTGCAGATAGAAAAGAGGATACAGCAAATATAAATCATGATGCAGAAAAAGCTCAATGGGGAGCTGTCAATCAATCATTTGTTATTCTTATTCGTGGAAAAGAACTTTCAGTTTTGAGGTATATTCTTGAGAGCTTAAAATTAGCAATATAGGGAATATACTCAGGATGTATTTTTGGAGTTAAGGGAACGATTATTATTGCTGAGAAATTAAATTTTCCTGATAATCTTTACCATTTCCTTGGCTGGAGAATTGATGCTTTTTGGAAAGCATTCAAAGAGATAAGACCATTCAAACCAACAACAATGAGCATTCCTCGATCTGGAAAGAACTACTTTCGATTAATTAAAGAGAAATACATTCCTGGAACAGAAATAGTAGAAGGAACTTCATACAAAATACCTATTGAACGAACCATAGGTGATTGGTATCTTGGAAAAGTCTATCGGAAAATTGGACAAGAAAGTTACCCATACTATCTAACTCCTAATGTTCTTACACGACAAGGTTTGGTTGTTGGACAAACAGGAAGAGGGAAAACGTTTTTCATATACAATCTTTTGAAACAAATATACAAACATAATCCAGATATTCACTCAGTTATTTTTGATCTAAAAGGAGGAGAATATACTCGTCTCTTTGCCAAAGATGCTGTTGTATTTATACCGGGTTCAGAGATGAATCCTTTAGGGATCAATATTTTCAGAATAAACGAGGATGATCTCGAAAGCAACAAACGAACTGTCATGCTTTTGTTTAATGAATTTATTATCCAAACTATTGGTGGTTTTGCAGAACTTTCAGCTTTTATGAGAGATGTAGTTAATCAAGCAGTAGATCGAGTTTTTCTACAATCAGTTGAAAAACGAACTATGCGAACATTTGTTCAGAAAATTGATGAAGTCTTATCAGAATTAGAAGATGATGGATTAGGTTGGACAGAAAAGACAAGAACAGCTTTGAAGGCGAGATTCAGAGAGCTGTTTACTGGTTGGTTTCAACATATTTTCTGTGTCAAAGAATCAAATTTCAAAGCTGAAATGTTACAAGAAAAGAACGTTATTTTCAAACTTAACCGCTTAATTAGTGATAACGATTTACCAACTGTAAAGTTTCTTGTTAACACCATCATGAGTCTTATCTTGAGTCATGCTAAAGAGTTGCGAGATTTGGATTCAGATAAACCATGGTTAGTTTGCATTTTAGAAGAAGCCCAAAAGATAGTTCCTTACATACATAAAAGGGATACTTCAGAAGCAACGATTATTGAGAATTTTGTAGAAATTGCTCGAGCGCATGGAGTAGCAGCCATTGCAGTAGGACAAAATCCCTCAAAAATAAGTGAACGATTTCATCAAGCAGGATTCATAGTTGATTTTGGAACTGAATCAGAAGCTTTAGATAAAGTGATTTTTGGAAAGGATTTCTTGCGTGCAGCAGAAGAAAAAGAGCAATTAACTTCATCACAAATGTGCTTTGCTAAAATAACGGGAGAAAAGAGAGTATTATTACAGGTAGATGATTTTGATTATTCAAGGGTGCTATCTGAAATACAATTGAATGAGTTTTTCGAAAAAGAACCTGATTATCAATATCTTCGAGAGCTATATCAATTTGAACCTATTGTGTTGGATGATTTAGAAGGGGAGAAAGGAAAGAAACGATTAGTAAAACAAAGGTTACTGCATTACTGTCAAGAAAAATGCTCAAAAGATAGAAATGAGTGTGCTATTTTTGAAAGTGAGAAATTTACTAAACACAAATTACCAAGAAAGAAAAAGAAGCAATTACAAGAGAAGTTAGAGAAAGAAGACGGAAATTCTTTCATTCGATTTTGTCATCATGTGGCAAAGGATAAACAAGATGCATTATGTATTTTACTTCATTATTCAATCCAAATAGTAAAATTAGAGTTAATGGATTTAGATGAAGCTAAAGAACTACTACTCAGAGGGGAGCTTTACTATCATTCATTAATAGAGGAACAGATTTTCCTGGATGAAATTGATTATGAAATGCCAAAAACGGATATAGATTATGAGTTAAGTTTTTTAGATAAACCAGAAGAGTATGTAAATTATTCTTTCAATTTTCATGATTTTTTAATAGATAATGGTGATTGTAATGAGTAAAGATCAAACCATTTCTTACAAAGCATTTGTTCGAGATTCACAACACATAACTAATTGTTTTTTAGATAATTTTCAAAAAGAAATAATTTCGTTATCACTAAAACTATCA
>JAUVZH010000198.1 GCA_030602675.1 Candidatus Heimdallarchaeota archaeon
CTGACAAGATCCCAGAGAGAAATTTGTGGAGCAATTTGTAAGCAATTTATAACCTGAAGCATCAAAATAATTGTGATCACAGAGGAAAATTTTCCGTAATGAACTATTGCTTCGAGAAGAGAACTTCAAACGAAGAAGTAAAACATCAAAAAGATGGACAGTCAGAAGTGAATGGTTTTGATGATTCAAAGGCTGGTAAAAAATAATTGTTTGAATTGATGGAAGGTCTTTGACAAGGATTTTTCTGAGAAAATCGTTATATGTACTGAGAATAATGTGGTTGTCGCCAAAGAGCTCACAAGAAACATCATCGCTCAAGCTACTAATAGTCGTTGCTATTTGGCACTGAGAACCAAAGAATGTTTGAAGAATTTCATTGATTTTCCTAGCAAGAGAAGTGTTTGGTACAACTAATAATGAAACTTTGCCGGAATAACGAGCAGTAGTAAGAGTTGCTGTTAAAGCAATGTCAAGACTAGGAGAAAATTGCACAGGAAAAGATGTTGAGATTTCTTTAGAATCATCAATTATTAGTGTGAAAGATTCCCTTGAGGAAAAGAACAGCTTCAAGAGATTGCTTTGTAAACAACCACTTACCAGAAGTGGAAAATGGTGAAGAATATGTGAAATCGTTCGAGGTGCGTGAGAGCAGAAACGTTTGGGAAGTGATGTTGCCAAGCTTTTTTGTTTGTCTTTCTTAGATGCAAGTTTAGCTGCTTTTTCATCATCTTTTTTTGTATGTGTTTGTTCTGGTGATCTCTCTAAACTGCCTTCCATTTAATTAACCCCCTGCATAGGTTGTATATACAAGGGCTGTTTTTCAAATCTACACTTAGTATCTCGACAAATTTCATTTATAAAAAGCTAAAAAGAGAGAAAAAGAGTTACTTTCTGATTCTAGGAAGAAGACACAGTTGCTCTTTTCTCACGGATGATATTTAAGAGAAAGTCCATGTCAGGCATGGTAGCTAAGGAATGCTCCATAGAGGGATCAATAACTAATGCTTTTTCTAGACTAGTAACAGCTTTAGTTGTATGACCTAATTTAAAGTATCCTGCTGCTAGTTCCAGCAAAATCATGTCATCCTTTGGGAATTGTTTATGAGCTTTTTTCAAGACACCAATAGCAAGTTCATATTCATCTAAGAGACGATGCGTAGCAGCAAGTTCTCTATAAGCTTTATACAAACCAGGATTTCCCTTTAACGCTTGAGCATAGACTTTTTTTGCTTCCTTCAAATTATTAACTCGTCGATACAATACTGCCAGATCAACCAACAAACAAGGAGGTTCACCAACTTGAGCAAATAGCTTTTCATACAAATCGATTGCTTGATTAAACTCTTTTGCTTGTTTGAGTTGATGAATGTCACGAAACAATACTTGAATTTCATTAGCTACCTTTGTTTCTGCTGAGAAATCGTTGACCAGCTCAGAGGAAGACAATTCCGCACCACATCCAGGACAATCACAAGTCATCTCTTGAACGGGTACAGGAACTGCTTCTTTGATTATCTTTGTAAAATCTACTGCACGACCAATTGAAAGTGATACCAGAGTCTCTCCAGCAAAATAATATCCAAGAGCTAAATAAAATTGAAAATAGTTATGATTAGGCAGAATCTCCAGCGTCCGATGCAATAATGTTTTTAATTCTTGAAACCGTTTTTGTTTTAAGAGTGAAAAAGCAGCAAACTCGAGTCGATAAACACTCTCTTCGGAATGAGGTAAGCTAGTAAAGTCCTCCTCACTGAAAGTCATATCAACAATATCAGGCAAGTCATCTATATGAGATGATCCCATAAAATCTTTAGCAAACTGCTCAAATACGTTCATTATCTCTTCGTCATTAAGTGGTTGCACAAACATTGCATCCTTTACTAGTTCTCTTGCCAAAAAATCTTTAAAAACAGCTAAATGACGCGATTCGACTGCTAATGCAACTTTAAGTTTGAAGAAATATCCTTTTCCAACTATAAATCTCTAATCCTAATTTATCATGAAATATCAATAATTATTTGTATGCTTAAATCCAACAAAATTTATTTTTAAAAGTTCTAAATAAGAAAAAAATCAAAAAACTTCTTACTACTATTATACTAAACACTATAATTTTTTACCGATAAACTTGGTTTTTTCACTGAATTCTTTAATTTGTTTTTTATCAGAATCTTTTACTTGATTTTTAGTATTAAGATAAGCTAGGAGCTTTTCTTCACCAATGATTTGTTTTAACTGTAAAGTTTCGAATCCTTGTTGTTCCATATTATAGGCTTTCTTAAATCGGTAGTATTTACTTTCTCCTTTCAAAGAATTTACTTGAATAGATGAATCAGGTGAATATATATTTGCAACCTCATGCTCACGACAATTATGGTAACTGTAAGCTTGCTTATTGAATAATCTCACTTTGGGTTCTCGTTTCAGTTTTGCAACAGAAGCAGGAATAGCTCTTCGTCGATGATTACTACCAAGAATATCAAAACCAAATCCAAAGGATAAAATATCTTTTGCAGATGCGATATCTCCAAATTTCCCTGGGTTAGCATTAAGTGCATAAAAAGAGCAGTTACTCAAACTTTCTTCTTGAGTTATTGCTCTGAAGAATGTCCTTACATTATCTTTTAATACTAGAGGATTTTTCCCTTCAAAATCAAAGCAGAAAAAATTAATGCCTAAATCAAGATAAAAATTGGCTAAATCTCTCATATAAGCATAAGGGATGAAAGGAATTATTCCACCTACGGGTTTGTTATTCAATTGTTCAATTTTCTCATAAAACATACGAAGAAAATGTTTATACTCGTCGTATGGATAAACGCTTTTCTTGTCAATTTTGGAAATAATTGGAGGTATAATAATATCAGAATTTCCATGGCAGACATCGGAAAGATATTCTAAAGTTATCTCTTTTGGAAAAGAATTATTGGTTGTCTCATATTCAGCAAAGAATAGGGTAATTTCTTGAGCAGTAGTTTTGTTAGCAAGTCTTACAAGATCTTTATTAAATTGGGTTTGTTTGGAAGTATCACTTGTGATTAGATTGATTCTACTCTCATTTAACACCTTGTAGATTTCATTCACACCTTTAATGCTTGAGTGGAGGTCTAAATTAGCAGTAATTAATTTAGGTTCAATAGCTCTGATAGGTGTCTTTATGACTTTATTTCCTACGGAAATCTCTGTAGAATGATAAAGAGTTTCTTCATCCGAAGAAATACGATGAGTTTTTAATGCGACCATAATTATTTATGTATAATAAGAATTAATTAACTTAACTGGTAAGTACTATGAAAATCGAAGATATACTGGAGGATGCAAGTCCTTTAGTGAAAATAACCCTTGTCTTACTATTTATGAAGAATAAAGAAAAAATACAAGGAAAGCTCTGGTTGCAAAAAGAGCTCTATATGATTGCTAAAAAACTAGAAGCACTAAGTGCAGAAGAGTTATATGAAGCACATTATTTTGGACAATTCAGTGAATCTGCAGAGGTAGCAGTTGAACAAATAGCTATGCTAGGATTACTAGAACCAAGAAAAAGTGGATTCAATTTATCAAAATTTGGGGAAGAAGTAGCAGAAGAAGCAAAAAAACAATTTTCACCTGAATCAATTCAATTCATTGGGGAAGTAAAAGAATTTCTAAATGATTTAGAAGAAGACGAGTTATTAGGTTATATTTACAATGCGTACCCAGAGCTGGCTGAAAATTCTGTTAAAAAAGACATCATCAATCAAAAACGAGTTGAAATAGCTGTTCAATTGTTTCTGAAAGATAAGATTAGCTTGGGGAAAGCAGTGGAAATAGCAGGAATAGATAGAATTAACTTGATTGAACTTATTAAAGAACGAAATTCCACTGTTGAAATGTACGCAGAATAAATTAGAGCAATTCAAACTAGAAATTGAGCGAGTAAACGAAAAAAATTGATTGCAATGATGTACAATGAAATTCATAACTGATGCAACGCTACTGATTGCCATTTACGACGAGAGAGAATTGGGGGATCCCGAAATTTTGGAGAAAATCCTTTCAATGGGATATGAGCTAATAATCCCAACTGCTGTGGGAAAGGAAGTAAGAAAGTATCAAGACCACGGATTAGATATAAGTCAATTTAAAATCTCCATCCCCTTCAAGAAAGAATGGTTCCCACTACAAACAAGCTATTATCAATTAGGAGAAGGAGAAATTGAAGTTATTGCTTATGGTTTGTATATGAAAAATATCGATGTGGACTATCTCTGTTTGTTAGATGAAAAAAAAGCACGTAATATAGCAACAAACTTAGGATTGAAAATTGTTAGTACTTTGGGAATAATGAATAAATTATTTCTAGCAGGATTACTAACAAAAGAAGAATACAAACTGTGCTTAAAGAAACTAAAAACGTCCAAATTTAGAGTACCAAGTAAGGCAATAAGAGAAAGATTAGATGCCTTTTCAACTGACGACTGATTACTTGTAATGGGTAATTTGCCAAATTTCTTTTCACTCTGAGTTTATTAATGAGAAAACAGAACGATATAATGAACGAAATTGAGCTCATTTCACAACTGGCAGAGCGACCCATTGCTCTGGGATAAACAGCTAATAAAAAGAAACAATCAGATGCTTTGATTCTTATGAGTTGGACATAGTAGATTTCTTTTCATGAATAATATTCAAGAGAAATTCCATATCAGAGTCACCTTCTATAAAGTCTTCAACAGAAGGATTAATAGCTAACGCTTTCCCTAGGCTAATAGCTGCTTTTGTTAAATGTCCTAATTTAAAGTACGCTTCAGCTAGTTCTAATAATACCATGTCATCCTCAGGAAAGTATTTTTTGGCGTTATTAAGCACAGCAACAGCTAGCTTATACTCACCTAATCTGTAGTGTATTGTTGCAAGATACATGTGGGCATTATATAACATTGGATTTAATATTATTGCACGAGCATAAAGTCTTTTTGCTTCATTGCGATTTTTTCTTTGCTGATACAGCAACCCAAGGTCAACCATTAAACAAGGCAGCTCAGCGATACGAGTAAAGAACTCTTCATAACAAGCAATAACTTGCTCATAATTACCTGATTGTTTGTAATGATGAATAGCATGAAACAGTTGATGAGCATCATTCGCTAATGTTGCTTTTATTGAAGGATCTGTGAGTAATTCTGTATAGAGTCCTTTTGTACTACAGCTTGGGCATTCACAAATTTTAGCAGCAGGATCTCGCTCATAATATTTTCTATTTTCATCTGATGAAAAATCAATTTCTCGTGCTATTGAAAGAGCATGTGACTCTTCACCTATAAAGAAGTACCCAAGAGCTAAACAAAATCGAATATCAAGATGATTTGGCAAATATCCTAATGCTCTACGCGTTGTTTTTACAAGCTCTTCATATCGTTCATGCTTTATGAAGAAAAAGACTGCTGCCAACAAATTCTCAACACTTACTCGTAAGTGTGGCAAGTTAGCGAATTGCTCCTCGGAGAAAGTAAATTCACGATCAGCAGGTATAATGTTGTTAGGATCAAGCCCATTGCAATGTAATTGGAAAGCTAAGAATTTTCTTATAATTTCCTTAGCAGTCAACTGTTGCATTGTTTAACACCCAATAAATACTTTTCATATTTCATTTAAAAAGAGCTAAGAAAAGAGAATCAAATCCAAGTCAATTCTTCAAATTTATAAAACCAAATAGAGATAATTTTTTAATAAATAAATTACAACAAACTGGAAAATAACAAGTTTTATTAATTTTAAGAAGTAACTCATATAGGGATTTATTATGAGTAAAATGACC
>JAUVZH010000169.1 GCA_030602675.1 Candidatus Heimdallarchaeota archaeon
ATCTCTCTAATAGTTCTAAAGCTCGTTTTTCTGCTGTTGCAGCACCAAGTTCTGAAAGAGCAGCTTGAACTTCAATAAATTCTTTCACTGATAAATGTGCAGGAAGAAAAGGTGTTTGAAACAAATACCCTATTTGTGTTCTTATTTCCGAACTAAGTTCTGGCGGTGAATTGGCTTTTAATTCTTTATTGAAAATCTTTCTTTTCCCTTCCTTTGGATGGAGAATGGCTCCTATGATCTGAAGTAGAGTTGTTTTACCAGAACCTGACGGTCCTGTTATAATATGAAATTCCCCTTGATTCACAGTTAAGTTGATATCCTTTAAGATGGCTCTTTCCTTCTTTGTATTCTTATCCAAGAAGGAATATTGGATTTTTTCTAACTGTACTACTGACATTTTATTATTCTCCTTTCATCAATTTTAAATGTGGGATTCTTACCTATTACCTCAATATCATGTGTTGCGATTATTATCATAGTGTTATAAAGCTCATTCATTTTGTTGAGTGTTTTCATAATCCTTTCCTTATTTTCCTTATCTAATTGTGACGTAGGTTCATCACATAAAAGCAGTGATGGTTCATAAATCAAACTACAAGCTAAGCTTAACCTTCGTAATTCCCCACCAGAAAGATAGATAGTTTTTTTCTCGAGAAGGTTAAAAATATCAAAGTTTGTAGCGGTTTCAATAATTCTCTTCTCTCTCTCTTCTCTTAGTAGTGAAGTATACAAGGTCAAGGTATAATCCATGTTTTGTTTAGCAGTTAAAATCATTGAAAGATACTTTGCTGGGAATTGATCCATAACCCCTAAAGTTCGCAAATATTCGATTTTCTCTTTTCCTTTCAACCTGTGAATAGCTATCTCATCTAAAAAAATTTCACCAGCATTAATTGGCTCAAGAGATGAAATTATCCGAAATAATGTTGTTTTTCCAGAACCTGAGATGCCAACCAAAAAATTAGGTTTCTTAGCAGTCATTTCAAAGTTTGCTCCAGCGAAAAGGGGAATATAGGTTTCTTCCTTAGATGGATGAGGAAATATTTTCGTTAATTCAACAGCTTTCAATTTTTTTTCTGATTTTGCCATTTGTTTCACCTCTTTATTCTGGATGACGATACATTAAACTCAGGTTAATTCGTCGTAGATTGAAGTATTCGACAATTGCTTGTATTAGTAGTAATCCCGGATAGAACAGCAGTAAGAATAACAAATTAATTATAGTATATTTTGAAATAATAATCGATTTGATTCCATATGCAATACCAGTTCCTAATAGTAACCCATAAGACAACGCATATAACAAACCAAAGATGAAGAGAAATGCTCCATATAACAAGAATCCTTCCAATATTTTAAACCGAAGCAATGGTTCCCTGAAATCCTTTGCTAAAGCAATGATACCAAGATTCCTTGCTTCCAAACTGAAGTTCACATTATCAAAGTTGGTGTAAGCAAACAAGGCACACCAAAGAAGGATAAGGATTTGAAAGACAACAACAATTGGTTCAAGAAAGATTTTTCTTAATCCTACAAAAACATCCAAGTCAAGATAACTCATCTCATCTAAACTATTTATAGAAGAGAGCATTGGAATTAATTCTTCAGCAGTAGATTTGATCTGCTTTTCAGTTGTGTGTACTTTGTATCTTACATTATAATCGATATCTTTAGCATCTAAAATTGATTGAAGTAGCTCATAATCCATTATTAGCATAAGTTCTCTACTACTACGTTCGCCATATTGGTCAGTGATTGATGGCCATGCATCAATAACACCTTTTATTGTAAGAGGAATTGACTCATTCATGAATTTTAGTGTATCTTCTAATCCAAAACCAATTCTTTGGATTTTCTGAGAAATAAAGATATTATTTCCATTTAAGCTATTTAGTTGCCCTTCTGCCAACCAATTTTTCATGTTCCATGATTCGTAAAAATTAAAGTAATCAGTACTATTAATACCTATTATGTAATAGATACGTTCACCTTCATACGAAGAATTGACTTCGGTTATTACATTTTCTATTAAAGAATAACTATAATGCTCACTACCATTAAAGTACTGGTTAAAGAAGATCAATTTTGTGTAATCAACTATCTCTGAAATGGTTTCCAAATTCCCATCAATTATTGTCGTGTTTGTTGCTGGTGCCCAAAATTCTATTTCCCCACCACTCCACCACATGAATTCTGTCCGTTTAGCATCCGCAGTAAAATTGACAAAAAGGAATGCAGCACTAATTATTGTAAGCATAAATGTGTATAGTAAGAGTTTAGAGGATAACATCTTTTTCCAAAGCTTTAGTAAGATGAACATTGAGGAAACTGGTTTATCTGCTCTTTTCTTCTGATGATGATAAATCTTCTTTCCAGTGTTCAGTATCAATCTTACAAATAATATAGTTAAATAACAGATAATTATTGAAATTAATAGGAAAGCTGCAAAAGCTAAGAGAGAGATAAGATTTCTATTAAGCAACCAGAGGATTAATACAATTAAAAGCGGAAGAATTAATTTTACATACATAGGAATTTTGGCAAAAGGTTTATACTGTTGGTTTTTAGACCGACTTCGAATTATTCTACGAAGATAGAATTCGAAATCCAAGTAAGTCGCAAACAGTGTTAAAAGTAATATTACCGGTATCAAGATAAACTCAAGAATTATTGATTTATTTAATGCTAACGTAATCTTGAATGCTGATTGAAATTTGATAAAAGGATAGATGATTACTAAAGCAAAACTTACGCTTGTTATGATTATTAACAAACTTTCCGTGAATAGATTCACAATTCGTTTGAACCATTTCTGTCCTGCAAAAATTATTCGAAGCTCTTGATCCCTATTGATTTTCTGAATTTTAGCAACAGTGCTGATTCCAAGTATAAACGCTATTCCCCATATTAGCAATTGCAATCCTCGAATGAATGAGAACACGATGTTTACAAACATAGCATTTTCAACAAAATAATCAAATTGAAAGGAAATATAGTTGGATGGGTTTTGTTGTTGAATGTTTGCTATTAACTCCTGTTGAAAATCCTCAATTAGCTTTGGTGAATCAATTGACCAATAGATAATATCTCGTTGATATTCCTTGAAACTAATATACCCCATTAATTCATAATATGGTTCGTCTGAATCCTTAACAATATCATCAAAGAGTGTGATTAATTCATCAATTTGGATAAAGAAGAAGCGTTGTTGATTTGATTCAATTTTTGTTAGGTAATAATTTACAAATGGAAAAATCGAATCAAAGGACTCATAGTTAATCTTCTTATTAACGGTTAATGTTGTATTTTGCTCTCTGAATTTAATAGAATATGTTCCTAATGTATCATTTTGATATTGTGATAAAATAATTGCTCCAGTGGATGTATTATTGTTTGTGCTATGATTTTTTAACAAGTCATATAAATCATTGGAAATTCCTACTATGAATCCCCCCGTAGTAGTTTCATTTGTAATAGTTTCATTTGTTATTACCACAAATTCCTTTATAAACAAATTATAGCTTTCAGGCAGAAAAACGCCAAACGTCTTAGTTGATGATTTTTCTAACATTTGGTCAAAGTTTTCGATAAATGCAGGTGTATTTGTTTGACCAGAAACTTCAAAATCAAAATATGGAGGTGCTTGTTCTTCTATGTAAATTGCTCCTGATGTTAGATTACTTAAATACTTGCCAAGAATGTGTGGGTTAGCTAATTGTGGGAGTAACGCAACAACAAATGAAGCTAATGTTATAAGACTAAGAATTAACACACTTTTAAGTAAGAGTTTTCTTCTTCCTAATAATCTATAGAATAACCCTCTCATAAGACCAACTACTTCCTTTAATTATTCATAGTGACTATTATTTTTAATGTTTTATCTTTTTTTTATCTACTTTAAAAATTACTTTTCTATTAAAAAAAGGAAAATAGAGAGTATTGAACTACCCTATTTCCTATTATTTGTATTTCCTATTCTAAGACAATTTTCATGTAAACTTGAAGTCCACCATTATATTTTGGATAGTACATTTGAGCTGTCAAGAAATATGTGCCATAAACTTCATTATCGCCAAATGATAATACACACTCTTGCCAGCTGAGAACATTTTTCTTCACTCTAAAGCGGATTGTATATTCATTACCACCTGAGCTTATTGATTTGCAATAACTGTCATCGAACGTTTCATAAGCGTAATCGTGTCCTGTTTGACCACCACTAAAAGTTTCACAGCTTTCGAAATGATCACTTGTAGAACTATATTGATTATCGTTATTAATGAAAATAGTACCTAACATTCCAAAATGTCTCTCATAATTTATGTCAAGTAGTAATTCATAGCTACCAGATTGGAAAGCATCGTAGATGTAAATATAGTAGACGTAAATATGAACTCTATCAAGAGATATTGAACTGGATTTAGCTGGAAGTGCAGCTAATCCAACGCCAGCCAAGATAGTTAGCACTAAGCTTACATAAAAAAATCTTTTAATTGCCCTATGCATTTTTTCCTTTCCTAAAAGTTTTTAGCAATCCTTCGTAGGATGCTAATAACATATATGCTTTATTTTTATAAAGACTTTTTGAGATTCCGTCGGATAAAACTTCGACAAAAAATTATTTTCTATTTTTTGTCGCAATCTCTTAGCTCCAATCAAAATAATGAGGATTTTCCTCTTTTTTTAATGATTTAAATTTCGATTCAGATTATTAGAAAATGTATCAGTAATTTCCTTTGAAAATACAATTTATTTGGGACTTTTCCTTCTCTTCTGTACAAATAGAGTCATTATTGTAAGAATCCCAAATGAAAGTGTTGCATAGATTTTGTTAGCACTTGGAAAAATGAAAGTTGGTTCATCAGTAGATGTAGGTGGAACGAAATTAGGATTGAAGGTGTAGGGATCAGTTTCATAGTAGTAACTCTCAGTTAAATCATCAACATAATCACTATCTGAGTCCATCCAACCTGTGTGGAAACGTGAACCTCTGAAAGAGTACCATTGACCTGCACCGGATTGAGAGATACCAGTAAGTGAGAGACAATAGAGTTTGCCATCATTAGAACCGAAAATGATCTCTACTATACCATCATTATTTAAATCTGCAATTGATGGAGATGACCAAATAGCTCCATTTGTAGAAAATGACCAAAGTAAATTTTTGTCATAATCTAAACAATATAGAGAATTATCATCTGAACCTACTATAACTTCATAGTTACCATCATTATCTATATCTGCAATTGCAGGTGAGGAATAAATATCATTATTTGTTGAATATGTCCACTTTAATGAACTATCATAGTTTATACAATATAGTTTATTATCAAATGATCCAATAACAACCTCTAAATTATTATCATTATCAATATCAAAAATACTTGGTGAAGATAGAACTTTATCATTGGTTTTGTAAAACCAGAGCAATGAACCATAATGCGAGAGACATAGAATTTTGCCTCCTTTAGAACCAATAACAACCTCAAGAAATCCGTCATTATCTAAGTCTGCAAGAGCAGGTGAAGAATGAACATTCCAATTTGTGTTATATTGCCAGAGTTTAGTACCTGCTGAACTCAAACAGTATATATTATTGTTATCTGATCCAATAATTATTTCTAAATCTCCATCATTATTTAAATCACCAATAGCCGGGGAAGAAGATATGTCTCCATTTGTCTGAAATGTCCATAAAACATTTCCTTGTGAGCCTAAACAATATAGTTTGTTGTCATCAGAACCGATTATCACCTCTATGAAACCATCATTATCTATATCTGCTAATGCTGGAGAGGAAAAAATCCAATTATCTGAATTGTATTTCCAATTTAATTCTCCCATGCTATTTAGACAATAGATATAATTATCATAAGATCCGAAAACTACTTCCAATTCCCCATTATTATCTAAATCTGCTACAATTGGTGAAGACTTTATATCTCCATTTGTACTAAAAGACCATTTTTCTTCTCCATTATTATTTAAACAGTAAAGGTTGCCATTGTTTGAGCCAGTTAAAATTTCCTTACTACCATCCTTGTCAATATCAATTATACAAGGAGAAGATATAATACCATAGTTTGTACTAAAAGACCACTCAAGCGATACACCAATTGATTGAATATTAGCATTATTAGATAAATTAACTTGACCTTTTATATTAAAAGAGAGAAGTAAAGAAATTGCAATTATGAACATAATGGTTG
>JAUVZH010000262.1 GCA_030602675.1 Candidatus Heimdallarchaeota archaeon
CAAACATATTTCGTTTACCATCAAAAGATACTTTACCAGTTACTAGAGAACAAAAAACTGTTGGACAAATAAGTCAACCAAACATCCCATCTTCAGGATTACCTATAGGAAAGCTAATTAGTTCAGATGGATCAACAACAATAACTTATAATCAGAATCCAAATGATCTTGTTTTACAAACGCTTGTTACTGGAACAACTGGCAGTGGAAAAACAAGCACTCTTTGTTCGGAAGTAATCCGTTTAGAGAAATTAGGAATTAAAAGCTTAATTATTGATCCTAAAGGAGTTATTTTTCCAATACTAAGGGAATTCCTACCAGACATTCGTGTATTTAATTTTGGCAAAGAATCAGTTGCTCCCGGAAAATGCAACATTCTAGAATGTCCTGATTGGATGGATGTTCAAACTCATCTAAATATCGTTGAAAGTATCTTTCTTTCAGTATGGCAGATTTTTCCACCTATGAATATGATCATCCATCGAGCATTAACCAGACTGTTCAATACTGAAGGTTGGTGTGTAAAAGAAAATAAACATGGGAAGAATAGAACTCTAAATGATTTTAGAAAAGTAGTCCAGCAAATAATGGATGAAATGGGTTACTCACAAAAAACTCATACAGATATTTCTTCAGCTATGAACATGCGAATTGATTATTTTACAGAAGGACAAATAGGCAAGCAACTTAATTGCTTAAAGAGCATTCCCATTCAAGATTTGTTGGAAAGAACGACAGTTATATCACTAGAACATGCGAATAACTATGCTGAAAAGTGTGTAGTTTTAACATACCTTGGAAGGTTATTTGAGTACTTTAAACAGAAACCAATTACAGATAAACTACAACACTTCCTAATTGTTGATGAAGCTGAGCATTTTTTTGGATTAGATCAACTTTTTCAATATGATGATTATGAAAAGGCTGCTGCAGGAAAAGCAGCCACTAAAAAATTAACTCAGATGATTGCTCAATCAAGAGCTTTTGGACTAGGAATAGCTATTTCTACTCAAAGTCCAAGTAAACTTCCTCGAGAGATTATGATTAACTGCAATACTAAAATAATTCACAAAATAATCGATGGTCACGATATTTCTCTTCTACAACGTTCTATGAGATTAACAAACGGTCAAGCTAATATGCTGCCAGCATTAAAAATCGGTGAAGCACTAGTCATGGATCCTCATAATCCATATCCTTTCAAGATTAAAATTGATTTACCTGAAGGTTTAGCAAATGCTGGAAAGGGCATTTCTGCTAATTATAAAGAGGATTTAATGAAAGAACAGATGCAACAATACTTCTCTGATAATCAAGACCTTTTTGAAGATATTATAGATGAAGAATTAAATATCAAAAACAACGACATCCTTGTTGACGAATTTACTGAATCTTATTTTGATAAAGAAGATAGAACCACCATTACAAAATTACCTGGTAATTATCTTTCAAATGAATCATTACTTACTGAAACTGATATCCAATTAATTCAATCAGATTATTTTAAACGACTCTATATTGATACTTTGAATTTTACCTTTAAATCCAATAGTAAATATTCAGAAAATGCTCGAACAAGATTCTTTAACGATTTCTTATTTTTCTGTAGCAGGTTAATGGAGAATAGAGATAACAAAAATGCAGTAATAGAATTCATTGAGAGAGCGTATAGTGTTCATTTCAAACGTCAAACCAATTTCAAACACACTCTAATGAAGAAAGTTGCCATCCTAGTCCAGAAATGGGAGTAAAGAGGAGTAGAAAAAATGGTTAAAGAAGGAGAAGGTGGGGAAGGGTCAGAAATAGATGAGGATGAACCTGATGAATCATCTGAGAAACCAACCGAAACACCTGAACCTGAAATAAATCCTGACTATCCTTATGATGATTTTGAAAGTAGATATTTTACATCACCTTCAGATATTTTTAAGGATAATAATGAAGGAGATGAAGGATCAGAAAATGAAGAACCTGAATCAGTAAATTTTCCAGATTTCTTATATAATCCAGAAAATGATGAGGTTTTCAATCCAGCAACCCTTGATAAAATAGAATTTGATGATGTTATACCAGAAGAACAAAATGAACCCAAAGAGCAAACCAAACCTGAAGAGATACCTGAGCCCACTGTTGCACCGATTGATTTATACTATGATCCAGATGAATGCAAATTCTATGATCCCAATTCTCTACGAGGTGGAAGAGATGCTTTTGATAAACCAGATGAGAAACCTGAACCAAAAGATCATCCAGTTTATGAAGTACCTCAAAAAGTAGAGTTAGAACCTCTTGAATCTTTTCCGGAAAACAATGAGAAACCAGAGGAAAAAAATAAACCAGAAGAGGATTTACTTGAAGGTTGTGAACTACAATCTGGTTCATTAAAAGTTATAGCACTTCAAGAACCTTTAGAAGAAACCACTCCAGAGTTGGAAGAACCTGAAGAGCTTGAGTCAATTCCAGAAGATGTTTCTGTTGATCAAGAAGTAATTTCTGAACCGGTTTTTTTTGATGAAAGTGAAGAGATAGCTATTCCCGAAGTTATTGATGCTGAACAAGAACTTGTATCAACAGAGCTAGTTGAAGATCCTAAAGAAGTTTTAATCAGCGATACTGAGCTTATTGCTGAGTGTGAAGAGATACTTGAAAATGAATCTGAAGCGATTGCAATTGTAACTGAAGAGGAGAGGGAGTTAGAAAATCAACAAGAGGAAACAATTTCAAAAAAAGTTGTTTATGAAAAACAAAAAGAAGAAAGCAAACAGCGGTTGTATTCTGATGGAACAATTGAATATGAATGTGAAAATTCTGAGCTTACAGCTCATATACCCATCAATATCGCTCTTTGGATTAAAATGAATAGAAGAAATAAAGTAGATGCTAAGGTTGATTTCGAATATATAGCAGAAGAAGGAGAAAAGGAACAAATCAAAGATGTAGAGGTGGAAATCCTTAACACAAAATATGGAGTATTTATTGTGTTACCATTCACAGCTAAAGGAAAGAAGGTTAAGCAATTACTTCGAACCAAGGGAAGGATGAAATCAACAATACCTCTATTATTGGAAACTACTAACCAACAAGAAATAAGTGAGAATTTTAAGGAACGATTGAAAATCTTATTTGATATATTAAAACCAGAGTTTGAAGAATCACAAGTTATACAACTAAAATATGGTGAGAATGTAGTAAGTTTTGAAAAAGTGGGAAGAAATTATCTAATTAAAAAGAGAAGAAATGAATTCAATGAAACTAACAAAATTCTGCTATATGAAGCATATAAGCCAATTTTGAAAAGGGGATTTAGAATTTATAGTGATAAAACCATTGAATTCTATAGTAAACCATCATCAAATCAATTAAGAATTCCTTTTGAAATAAAAAAATGGATTAGATTACCAGAAAAGATTGGAGAGAAAATAATAGCATTAGTTAACATTTATTATCGAAATTCTAATGGAGAGATTATTCATGGAAAAAATGTGCAAGTAGAAATCTACTTTAAAGAAATAGGAAAACAAAGGAAGAGTAAGGGCATTTTCTTGAAACCAGTTGGGGATGGATTAAAGGAATTAGAAATTAGAAAAATATTGAAAGAAGAAAGAGATTTATTCTGTATATTAAACAAAAATGATGAATTTAGTCCAACTGAACATTTCGATAAGGCATTGATAGCAAGATTAGAAAGTACAATTCCATTTAATTTAGATAGTTGCTCACTGATATCTAGTGGAGAAAAACAAAAAACAAGATATGAAATATTTCAAGATTCTAATGGAAGAATCATTATTAGATTAAGAGGAAGAATGGATGGTAGCGGTTATGTTCATTTATCAGATAGTATAGGAGACTATATCGAAAATTGGTTTGAAATTGAGGAATTTATTGAATGTATTAAAAATAATGGCAAACCCATTGTTATGAAAACAAATCTAAGAAAAAGAAAAAATGAGAGGATAACAAAAGAGATAAAATTCACCTATTATGGTGAACCAACAGATGTAAAACTAATTATTGCTAATAAGGATTGGGTACTAACAGAAAAAGCAAAACTAGAAATTAATTTAAGACGGTTACTTAAAATTTCAGGATTAAATATCCAAAAACTTAGGATAAAAACTAGATCTAAATGTGATCATCAAAATAAAGAGTTGGAATCACAGATTAGAGAAATTGTGGAAGAAAGTTACAAAGATATTGATGATGTAATTATATTACATGAAACTGAAATTGTAACAGATTTCATACTGAATGAAAATAGATATGGAGAGAAACACGTTTTTGATATAATTGTTATTTCTAAAATTAAAGATGAAAAAGAAATAAAAATTCTGCTTTTTGAATTGAAAACATCAATAAATACTCTACCTGTTTTTTATCACGCAATTGGTGAGCTTTTACATTATAGGAATAAAATAGGTGGAGTAAACAAAGCAATACCAATTTTGATTTATTCATCAAGTTGGAGTAAAGAACGATTAGAAGAGAATAAGTTATTTGGAGAAAATATAGGTGTTCTCTTAATTCAAGGTAGAGAAATCGAAAAACTATACAGAAATCCAAAATTACTCCATGAAGAGATAGCTAGGTTTGAAAGAAAAAGAAAAATCTTACTTGAAAATGAAGATAATATAATTTCATCAAATACAGGAAAAGTAGTTAATTTCAATGATTTACAACAAAAAGCAATAAGTAAATTAGTAAATAGTTTAAGAAATAAAACTAATCCGACAGATAGTGAAATTATATCCTATTGCAAAATTATGAGAATTACAAAACAAACATTCATCTATTTTTTTGAAAAG
>JAUVZH010000352.1 GCA_030602675.1 Candidatus Heimdallarchaeota archaeon
ACTAACTATCTTCTCTATCTTTATTGCTTCTCTTACACAATTAATTATTAAATTTTCTTTAATATCTACAACGAAAGTAGCTCAAAATATCCAATACTTTCCCTATTTTCGTTTAATGCTAAGCAATCTTTAAGTTTTAAAATTAGAAACTAATATGTAGAAGTAAAAAAAATAGGCATAAAAGACTGAAATTTTATTGAGTTAGAAATCACATCCAATGAATAGCTAGAGCCTTTCTAAAAAAGTAGAAAGCTAGTACTAAAAGGGATAAAAATGACTAAGCGATTAGAAGCTAAAATACCACAAATATTAGGATTCACAAAAATTTCAGCTGATGGTATTTTCAAACTAAAGAAGAAAATCGTTGAATATCTTAAATTAACTGATAACCAAGTACCATATTTAAATTACAATGGAGAAATAACTCTTTCAGCCAAACCTTTTGGTATAAAAGCTACTATTCTAAATGGAAATAGAATTGAATTACCTGTGAAAGTGTTAGAGAAATTGGGGGTAGTCAAAAGATCAAATATCTGTTTCATTGAACGACCTAATGCGGTTGCAATAAAGAAAATTGAGATAACTGTAAAAGAAAACAGAAGGCCAAAAGTCATTGATATTGAAAGCCCTTATTCAGTAATAAGACAAGTAAAAACATTTGCAGATCCAGATAGATTATTAGATGAGTTAATTGATAAATCGAAAGATATCAATCTAAACTATAATTGGGTCAATTTTTGGAAAGGGAAAAAATCGTTTAGAGCATGGAAAACAAGAAGAATTCTAAATATTCCTGAGCCGTTCGATGAAGATTTACAGAAGGAGCTAATTCAAGATAGATTAACAAACCAAGATTCCAATGGTTCATGGGAAGGATTAGTAACTGCTACAGCTAAGAATTTGATGGAACTTGCTGACTTGGGGATGAGTAGTAACTATCCTCAAATTCAACAAGCAATTAAATGGTTAATGGATAGACCTGAGTCAAAATATAATCCAGGAATGTTCTTCTTAACTGATGAATTAGTACAAGAACAACATGATATTATTGAAATTAGAGAAGAACAAACGAGTGGTCCTCGAGATAGATTTCGAAAACGTCCTAAGGCTGAATTGAAGTTAATAACAGCTGTTGATGAACTCTACGATAATCCCTGTGGTCAAAGAATCATGTGGCCAAATGCAATAGCTTTGGGGGCATTGCTTGCACTAGGATATGAAACGCATGATAGAGTACAAACAATACTGCAAACTCTACTATACAGTCGATGGTGTGATTGTGCTTATCAACACGGACATAGTAGTTGGCGTCGAAAGGAACCTTATTCTATGAGAGAAGTAGAGAAACTCGAACAAAGAACTTTGTATGAATTTAAACATGGAGGACTGCATAACTTGGCAACTCTAAGAACACAACCAACAAAGAATCACTTGCTCCGGGTATCTCAAAAGAAGAAAGGAGAAATTGTGGAGTACATCTTGTGGGTTCCAATAATTACTCAGGGATGTGAATTAATAACTACTGAAGCTTTAAGCAGAGTAAAAGATGAAAAACTATGGCGTTTAGCTGAAGCCCATTTATGGCGTTTTGTTGTTTTGCTTCATAATGCTTATAGTAATCAACATACAATGGACGAGTTTGTAAAATACGGTCTAACACCATTCACACATCTGAAAGTTTTCGCTAAATATAATACTAAAGGATCGAGAATTGGCATTCTGTTATCACTTCCATGGATAAGAGATAATCAAAATGAAGATGGTTCTTGGGGAAATAGCAAGCAAAAGGAAAGTGCAACAATAACTATTTTGAGTGCACTAAAATCAATAGATTTCTTCAATCAATAATCATTATTGATTATTTGTCAGAGATAATGTGATGTAAAAGAAGCTACTAATAAGAAATAATGTTATAAATGATTTTTACTACTAAACTTCCCTTCAATTTTGTCTAAAGCTATTGAAGCTTGTTCTCGAACGCGCCAATTATCGTCAAGTAGTGCATTACGTAAAGCTGGGACTGTTTCATTAGTTCTATTTTGCATTTCACCCAACGCTGCAGCTGCTAGTGGACGTACATCATCTCTATTATCTTTTTTCAAAATATCTACTATCACAGGTATAGTCTTAGAATTCTTTTCTCCCAACTCACATAATGATAAGGCTGCCCATTTGCGAACCTCTAAATCATCATCCTTTAGAGCTTTCGTTAAAGCATTAACAATTTTCTTATCTTTCTTTCCATAAACTCCTAACATTAATGCTGCTGTAGCTCGAACCTTTGGATTGTTACTACTTATATCTCTAAGAAAATTCTTGACTTCTTTGGGATCTAACTCAGCAGTCAAAATTCTAATCCACCAAACTCAATGAGCAACAGTATTACAACTCATAGCTTATCAAAAAGTCTTTGCATCTAAAAATAATTTCAATTATCTCTCTACACTGGTCAGAAATTACCATTTTAATCTTATAATGTGGTCAATTTACAATTATTTGCACAATAAATAATCCAATAGAGATGATAAAAAAAATGACTGATGCTGAAAAACATAAAGAAAATATTTTGAATAACATAGTTGATATAAAATTCGAAGGCAGACCTATCCCCTTATACGAAGAGAAACATAAATTGACTGAAAGAATGAAACAATTCAAAGTACCTGGTCTAAGTATTGTTGTGATTAATGATTTTCAAATAGATTGGACATTGCTTGAAGGTGTGCAAGACTTAAATTCCAACATTAAACTATCTTCTGAAACTTTATTTGAAGCTGCATCTACAACAAAAGCTCTAACAGCTGTTCTTGCTTTGCACTTCGTTGAAAAGGGTATATTAAACTTAGATGAGGACATTAATGCTAAATTAAAAAGTTGGAAAATTCCTGAGAATGAGTTTACTGAAAAGGAGAAAGTTACTCTTCACAGGTTACTAACTCATACAGGAGGTATAAACCGTCCTGACAGCTTGTTTGGTTACGAAGAAGGGAAAATTCCTACACTGATTCAAGTACTAAACGGAGAATCTCCTGCTTTGAATGATCCCGTAAAAGTAGAATTTGTTCCTGGATCAAAACATCAATACTCAAACCTTGGATATTCAGTAATACAACAGTTATTAGAAGATGTTACTGGGAAATCTTTTCATCAATTAATGAAAGAAGTGATTTTTGAACCTCTAGAGATGAACAATAGTACATTGGAATTTCCACTACCAGATGGTTTTAACAAAAGAACAGTTTTACCACATACAGCTGAAGGTGAAGCTAAGGATAAGGGATTACATGTATCAGCTTTTGCACATGGAAACTTAAGTTGTACTGCAGTGGATTTAAGCAAATTTCTTTTAGAACTCATGAAAGCATATAATGGAAAGTCCGAAAAAATATTGTCAAAAAATATGGTTAGAAAGATGTTTGAATCTCAACGTTCTTTTGGTCCAACAGAATTAATGGGTTTCACTGATCAAGCTCTAGGTATATTTTTGATGAGAAATGAAAAGAACTCATTCTTTCTCCATCCGGGAGGAAATGAGCCAGGCACAAATTGCTTTTTGATAGGATCTCCTACAACAGGTCATGGTGCTATACTGATGTCGAATGGTTCAATGGGTGAGCTAATAAACATACAATTAGTTTATACTATAGCTAAAGAATATGATTGGAATTTTGGTTGAAAAACTCACCAAAATTCCCTTAATTATATTCTAAACAACTTTTCCTTTTTTTATTAAGAAAGTCATTAG
>JAUVZH010000236.1 GCA_030602675.1 Candidatus Heimdallarchaeota archaeon
TTCAAGTCTTGAATGCAACATTAGACATTGCTGAAAAGTGGGGTATTAACAAAGTAATTGCTATAGGTGGTTTTAGACCAGCAGATTTAGAATCAACACCTGAAGTAACTGCTTTTGCCTATACTGAAGATGATGCTAATACGCTTAAAAAACATAACATTAATCTCTTCACTGAAGGAAGAGTTAGTGGTGCAGTAGGAGTTCTAACAGCTCTTGCTTCAGAAAGAGGTTTCAAATCATATGGAATAATGGGTAAAGTAAGACCAGGTGAAGGTTCCGCACTTACTTTTGGAGTTGATCCTATTGCTTCAAAAAATGTCTTAAATGCTGTCTGTAAATTATTAGGTTTTGAAATGGATTTGTCTAAAATGGATCAAATGATTAAAGATATTCAGCAAACTGAAGCAAAAGCAATGCGTGCCATTGATGATTTAAGTAGATCAAGAACTGACAGAGCAGAAAGAAAGACCTACTATATTTAAGAAAAAAAGATTAGAATTTTTGAGATTTCTCTCAAAATTTCTTATCCAATATTTTGCTTTTTTTAAGCTTAAATTTTAATCTCTGCAAGGAGATTATCAATAATCTTTTCGAATATTTTTTGCGACTCACAATTTGTAGAAACTATTGGTTTACCTGAATCAGCTAAGGGAACAATTTTCGGATCGATAGGGATTGATCCTAAGAAAGGTATTCCAAGTTCTTGAGCTGCTTTCTTTCCACCATCCTTACTAAAGATATTAATCTCTTCATCACAATGAGGGCATTTGAATCCGCTCATATTCTCAATAATTCCTAGAACCTTCATACCAACTTTAGCTACAAAGCTAATTGATTTCTTCACATCAAGTAGTGCAACTTCCTGTGGTGTTGTTACAATAATTACACCATCTGCTTTTGGAATCATTTGTGCAACACTTAGAGGTTCATCACTTGTTCCAGGGGGTAAATCAATTATTAGAAAATCAAGATGACCCCAAATAACGTCACCAAGAAATTGATTAATTGCTCCCATTTTCAATGGTCCTCTCCAAATAATTGCGTCCTTTTTGTTTTCTAAAAGAAATTCCATGGAAATAACTTTTACACCATCAATTGATTCAACAGGAATCATCTTCTTCTTCTCTTGATCATAATCAGGTCTTTCATCTTCAAGACCAACCATCTTTGGTACATTTGGACCAGTTATATCAGCATCTAATATACCGACAGCATGACCTCTCTTAGCCAAAGATGTAGCAAGGTTTACTGCAACAGTAGTTTTACCAACTCCACCTTTTCCACTAGCTACAACAAAAACATGATCTATGTCCTTCAATGCAGCCATTATTTTTGCTTTCATTGGATCTATTGCAGGTGCACCAGTTGGTGCCTTAATTTCTTTTTTGTCCATGATTGGTTAAACCAGCATAAGAATTTGAGTAAAAGGTGATTGTTGTTTCTTTTAAAATTGTCCTCATATATGTTAAAGAAAAGGAGTTAAAATTTCTTAGAGAATAAAGAAAGGGAAAAAAGATTGAAAGTTGAATGGTATTTCAATCTAGGTATGATGAATTTAAGCCATTAGCACCATGTAATGACTTTTTCATATTTGTCCATTATGACAGATATTGCTTCATCATAATTTACTTGTTTGATGGCAGTATGAACATTATCGCCAATTATACCTCGAGCTTCTAAATCTTCTTTTAAGGCATAAACATCTATTCCAAAATCAGCAGCATCTGCAATGATGTTAACTCCACTATTCCAACATGCAAGAGTACTATCTTGGATTAATAGAATTCCAACTTCATTTCCTTTTTCTTTTTGTGCCATAGTGATATCTAATAATGTTCCTTGAGATGCACAAACATAGATACTTTTTGAAGTGATGTAAAGAACTTTAGTCATCTCTTTACCTCCTAGAGTGCTATTGTAGCATCAGCTTGCAATAGTAAATCGCTGAGCTCTTCAATTGTAATAATCTTGACTTCCAATTTTGGATCAAGGTCTTCTGGTTTTAATCCTCTTTGCTTAAGCGAGGATTCACAAGCAAAAATAGGAATATCATATCTATGCATTGCCTCTAGTGCACCCATTAAAGAATGATGCCCTATACCATCAGGATTTTGGTCCTTAATTAGATTAAAAACACCATCATCAATGAATATTGCATCCGATTCTACATCAAGGACTAACAAACCTTGAGTAATACGAATACCTTCAAGACTGTTAATATGCCCATATGGACCTTTACGGAAAACAACAATTACTTTTTCCATTTTTTCATTTCTCCTTATGCTGTAAAGATAAGTATCCGATCTGCTTCTTCAACAAACTCGCTTAATGCTCCAAGTCCATCGAATCCAGTTCCTTCTAGTAATATGTCCTTACTTTGTGTTCCACGATATTCTGCACAAATAGGACAAGAAACAACTGTAACGCCTTTTGCAGCTAATTCTTTGAATAGCTCAGCGATATTTCTATCTCGATCATCAGATGGTTTGATGGTATTAACATTGTTATATACTCCATCTGTATATAGGTAAACACCCGTTACTTCATGACCAGCTTTAAGAGCTGCATGAGCTAACTTTAACACAGTATCAGAATTCTGAAAAGTGTATGGGGATGTCATTAATAAAAATGCTATTTTACCCATTTTGGTCACCAAATTTTCCTATCAAAAAGAGTTAGGTAGTTAAAGTATAAGTTATACGGTTTAAAAAATAAACCATTAATTTTACCTTAGAAAATAAATGCTCAACTTTATTTAAATGGCAAAGAAGAAAAATATAGCTTTAAACTTTATTAAAACCCATAGGATTTTGATTAAAATGGCTGAAACAAAAAGAATGGCTATTGTTGTACATTCTGGTACATTAGATTTAGCCTATCCACCATTAATGCTTGCTGCTGCAGCAGGCGCATCTGATATGGAAGTTGATATGTTCTTCACATTCTGGGGATTAAATCTCTTGAAGAAGAAAGGATTAAAAAGAGCAAAACTTTCTGGCGCATGGCGACTTGGTACAGGCATGATGAAATTAATGATTAAAAGAACAGGAATGGCTAATCTACCTGAAATGCTAGAAGCTGTTATTGAAACTGGTAAAGTAAGACTTTACGCTTGTACTGCTACAATGGATATTATGATGGTTAAAAAAGAACAATTAATACCAGAAGTAACAGGTTTCATGGGAGCAGCTGGATTTTTAGATATTGCTGCAGATGCTGATATACAATTATTCATTTAAGGTGAAAACAAAATGGTTGATATGCCTACTCCAGATAAAATACTTGATGCTCGTAGACTACAATGTCCTATGCCTATTTTAAAGGCTAAGAAAACCATCCAAGGTATGAAAACAGGACAAATTCTTGAAGTTCTTTCTGAAGATCCTGGATCAAAAGAAGATTTTCCACGATGGGCAAAACGTACAGGTAATGAACTACTAGGTATTTTTGAAGAAGAAGATTATGCTCGTTATTTCATAAAGAAGACTGCATAAATATCTTCAATACCATTTTTTCTATTTTTTCAAAGATAAAAATAAGTGGAATATGAGCTTTAATCAAACACTCATTTATACCAAAAAAACGGCAAACTTTAAAAAGTGAAGATTACTCGAAAGACTACGCAGAAACTCATCGCCGGAAGTTAAGCCTTCATACGTTATGTTAATTACTGATCTGAGCGATCGTTCGGGAACAACATAAAGCTGCACAATGGTGCGGTCAAAGCTGGAGGGAAACACCCGGACTCGTCCGATCCCGGAAACGGTGAGTTTCGTGCTATCCGATTTTTATTACCTCTTTAACTATTAGAAAATAAAATTTGGATGAGATTATCTTAGTTAAAACTCATCCTCAACATCAAAAGCAATTTTTCCTGCTTCTTTAGTAAATAATGTAAAATCTATTGTATGTTTACCTGGTTCTAATTTTCCACTCACTTTAAAAGTAAAAGTGTCCCCTTTGGTCAATTTAAAGGGATTCTCTTTTGATATGCTATCCAAATTTATCTCTTCTTTTTTGACAATAACTTTGATTTTACTAGCATCAAATTCCTTTTCATCAATTTTCAAAGGATCTAAACCAATAATTGTTGCAGGATAGATGTTGTTCAATAATTGAAATGAGATTTCTTCTCCATCTTGTTTTAAGCTTCCTTTTAGATAGAGTTTCTTCAACATAAATTTTGGGATCATTGTACTAACTCTCCAAATATCTAAACTAATTAAACAATACTACTAGTTTTTAATTTATTGTAATTCCAGATTCTAACTCCGAAGAAATCTTATATAATAAAACAATATTAACGATTAGTCAATAATGGTTGGTTTTATTCATAATGAGAAGGACTAAATTTCATTTACTTTCATTTCTTCTTGTTCTTTTTATATTTGGTAGTTTCATCAATAACTTTCTTCCCATTACAGCATCTCATGAATCCCTTCATCCCATAAGCAAGAAAGCCAATACATTAACAATAGTAGCCTCAATTTCAATTGTAGCTGATTTTGCAACAAAAATAGGAGAAGGCATTTTCACAGTTGAAAGTATAGTTACTGGTAATGAGAATCCACATATTTATGAACCCAGTCCTTTGGAGATTCAAATGGTAGCTGAATCTGATTTGTTTATCAGGTTTGGACTTGAAGGATTAGAACCATGGGTTCAATCAGTTGTAGATGCAAATCCTGGTATAAGAGTACTGGAACTTGTTAACAGCTCGATGATTGAATTTGATTCATTGATAAATGCTGATAACCCACATGTTTGGATGGATCCTAATAATATAAAAACAATGGCAAGTATGATTTATCAACAAGTTTCACTTTTAGATCCAGAAAATATTGCTACATTTAATACTAATCTCAATAACTACTTGGGTAATTTAGATTCTCTATTATCAAGAATTGAGGATGCTAAGGTGGATTTGGATGGAATGAAAGTTGTTGTGCATCATCCTTCTTTCAAGTATCTATTTGATTTGCTAGGAATTATTCGAGTTGGTGCAATTGAAGAGAGAGAAGGTTCAGAACCTTCACCAGATCACATTCAAAAGATAATGTCTGACATAGAGACTGAGAATGTTAGTTTAATAGTGAATCAACCACAGTTGGAGGAGGAAACTGTAAATCAGATTGCAAGAGAAACAGGGATAAAGATAGTTGATCTAACTCCTCTACTGGGAGTTTTTGGTCTTAATTCATATATTGCTATGATTGATT
>JAUVZH010000115.1 GCA_030602675.1 Candidatus Heimdallarchaeota archaeon
TTGAAAGAGTTTCATGGTCATCATTCCACGTTCGTACAATCACTTCAAAGTGTTCTCCACCCTGCTTAGGGAAAACTTGAATCTCTAAAGATCTATCATCATTGCGTAAACTAAAACCAAAACTATCTTCCAAACTAGCCTTTTTCAAATCAACTCTTTCTTCAAATCTATCTAGAAGAGTTTCTACCTCAGTATTGGAATTTAAATGAAAAACTAATTCCTTTACCAATCAGTTTCACCAAAAGCATATTCTTAAGGTCAATGCTATTATGTATCATTGGTTAATCCTTCTATTTAACTAATTAGGTATTTTTCAAAAATAAACAATGATAAAGAAAAAAGAAAAGGAAAAAAGGAATTTAGAAAACCAAAATTCCTTTCATCTTATTTTTAGCGTTTCTTGAATCGTCTAAGAACTATTGCGATTAATGTGAGTGATAAAACAGATATGCTGATAATGTAACCGGGTGATGTTTCAGTTGGCGGGACAGTAATGTAAACTAATCCTGGATTTGGAGTATCTGCGATGAAATCAACAGAGCAATCATCTGTATCACTATTTGCCGGATCACGTTGCAAGCTCATTGTATCGTCCATTGTACCAGTCCAAGGTGTAACAGAAGAAGAAACTGAACCCCAAGCAACAACATCAATTTCTTTAGTTGCTGTTTTAAGTGTTAAATCATCACCAGTGTTGCTGAATTCTATGTGAGTATAAATGAAGTCTGGAGAAACAACTGATACACCTAAAGCAGACATTTCTGAAGTAAATACAGCTGTATCTCGAACAAATACTAAAAGATCATCAGCTGCAAAAATTGCGCCATCAGGAACAAAATAACTACCTTCGCCATCAGTTAGTTCCCAACCACCAATAGCAACATCGAAAGTAAATCCATTATACAATTCAAAGAATTCTCCAGTTGGTTCAGCTACAGCATCAATTCGTACTTCAGTAATAAGTAAGAGCCATTCATCAACATTAATAATATTGAATTCAATCTCTAGAGTAATGGTAGTACTATTTTCCAAGGTTGCAATAACTTTCAGATTATGAATACCATTAGTATATCCATTCGTGGTATCAACTGAATGTGTTAAATTACCTGTTGGATCACTCCAAGTGTGTATTAGAGTATTGTTTATGAAAAGCTCACCAGATGTGTAAGTATATCGGTTGAAACTAATTTCTATTTGGTAATTTCCTGAAGCTACATCATTTTCTAATGGTGTTACAATTATCAAAGGTGGAGTTGTATCTATAGGAATTTCAGTAACATTAACATTGCCTGGTGTTGGTGTACCCACTATGAAGTCTACAGTACAATCGTCTGTGTCTTCATTTGCAGGATCTCTTTGCAAGCTCTTTGTTTGATCTATTGAACCTGACCATGAAACTGTTGATGGAGCGGAACCTGAGCCCCATGCAACTGCATCAACAATGCCATTAGGGGCCGTTAAAACAATCTCATCACCTGTATTAGCTAATAAAAGTTTATCAAAGAGAAAATCAGGAGTGATTCCAGTAATACCTAAAGCACCCATTTCTTCTATAAAAACTGTTTCATTATTAACGAAAACTAAAGCATCTTTAGAGGTAATATTTGTATTTGCCAAGAATTTGAAATCATCTTCTCCATCAGAGACTTGCCATCTACCAATTGCTACATCAAAGTCAAATCCGTTATATAATTCAAAGAACTCACCATCTGGTTCATTTAAAGCATCCCATCGAACTTCTGATATCAGAAGTAACCATTCTGCTTCATCAATTATATTAAACAATGTTTGTTCAATAATATCAGGTCCACTATCTGGTGTACCAACAACTTTGATTTTATAAATACCATTTGAATAAATTGAAGTGTCAAAAGTATGAGTTACTATGCCACTGGGAGCAGACCAAGTATGGATCAATGTATTATCAATGTAAAGATTAGCCGAAGTATAAGTATAAGTATAAAACCCAACACGAACTTCTAATGATCCTGATACTACATCACTTGTTTCTGGATCAATAATCCAAACTGGTGGGTGGATCCTTCAGGGATTTCACTATTATCCCAATCATAATCAAAAACTGTTTTGAAATAAGTTGCTACACTAGTACAATTTACGATTGCACCAGCTTCTCTATTATTATCAACAGAATTATTAGACCAATTTATACTCGATACAGCTGTAATCTTTCCATCAGCACTAATATATTTATTATGATTGTGACCAAGACCATCAAAGAACCTTACTTGTATATTATTTGAAAGCAATTCTTGAGTTACATTATGACTGGAAGAATCCGGTTCAGGTATTAGAACCCTAACACTAACTCCTCTTTGTGCTGCAGCTTTGGTATCATTAAGCAATTCACAATCAAAACTGATGTATTGTTGTGAAATATCTAAAGTAGCTGTAGCATTATCAATTAATGATTTTAGTAAAGTATAACTATTGTCTGGAGCGAAAATTGGAGTGACTTCCATATATTCAACTGTAGTGAAGGGTTCATCAAATGGATGTGTATATGTTCCTCCAGTTTCATTTGCTTGTAGGTTTCCCAAATGAGGTATACCTACGTACGGATTCCCTATCGCTTGGTCGTCAAAGAAAACTCCTTCATAATATGCAGCAATTGTTGTATCATTGAAAGCATAACCTAATTCTCTATTCTTTCTTGCTCCTTCATATTGTGGTATACTTGATGGAGCCCAATTACCAGAATAAACAAAAGAAACTTCATGATCAACAATCCAGAATTTTGCATGTGTAAAAGCAAACCCAGAGCTACACCAAGTAACCAAAATGCCTGCTTGATCTAATCTATATGCTGCTTCTTCTGTATAATCATCTTCATATGAATTAACACGATCATGCGATAAAGAAACCTGTACATCAACACCTCTTCCATGAGCTGCTATCAGACCATTTACCAGTGGTTCGCTCGAGAGTGTATAAACTTCCAAATAGAATGATACAGAGCATTTTGCTAAAGAATTGTAAATTACTTTGTATGCAGCATCAGGTCCTACAAAACATGTTACATTACTTACTCCCTTGAATGTCTGCGTTGTAATAGCATCTATACCATAAGATGGTTTATCATCAATATTTGGAATGTCCGCAATAACCTTTTCAGGTTTTATCAACAAAAATGTTGAAGGCACCAATAACATAAGTATCAGAAAAATAGAATGTTTATTGAGTCTCATGTATTGAATTAGAGACTGTTATTGATTAAATATTTAGTGTATAAGAAAAAGAAGTAGGTGTAAGCACCTACGAGATTTTAGATTGTCATTTTTCACTTTTTCTTCTTGAAATGTTTTATTCCCAAAGCTGTCACAAAAACAGCTGCAACTGTTGTACTAATGATGAAACCTGGAATAAATCCTGAAGGAGGAACAGTAACATAAACAGTTCCGGGATTTGGAGTATCAGTTTTGAAATCAACAGAACAATCATCAGTATCAGTGTTTGCTGGATCACGTTGTAAACTGAGAGTTTCATCCATTGAACCAGTCCAAGCTGTATGACCAGATAGTGTTCCAGAACCCCAAATGACTGCGTCAATGATTACATTTTCAGGATCTTTTAGTATCAACTCATCGCCAGAATTAGCTAATAGTAGATCAGAATAACGAATATCTACTGTTGCGTCAGTAACTCCTAAGGCACTCATTTCAGATAGAAATACTGATTCATCTCGAGCAAAGATAAGAATATCTTCTGAAGCAATTTGGGTTCCTAGTGGAACTGAATATGTATCCTCATTGTCAGTAAAAGTCCAACCTCCAATAGTAACATCGAAACCAAAATCATTGTACAATTCGAAAAATTCACCAGCTGGTTCTGATTCAGCATCATATCTTACTTCGGAAATAAAGACCTTCATTTCTTCATCGTGTATTATATTGAATTCGACTTCAGCTATTATTGTATCTCCTACTGTTGGTTCTGCCACTACTTGAAATGTATAACTTCCTTCATCTAAATCACTAACATCATAACTGTGAGTTATTGTACTTTCAGGATGGGGTAACGATCCAATAGATGGTTCAACTTTTTGAGCTATGTTTAGATCAGCTTTAACATAGGTATAAACACCGAATTTCATTATGAAATCATACATACCAGTAACAATTTCCCCAGCTTGAGGTGCTATGATAGTTACTGGTTTTTCAAAACCTGCAGGAATGTCACTATTTGCCCAATCAAAATCAAATACTGTTTTGAAGTATGCTGCTACATCAGTGTTTTCAACAATCGCTCCAGCTTCTCGATTGTTTACAACAGAATTGTTAGACCAGTTGATACTTGAAATCGATACTATTTGATTGTCAACGTTAATGTATTTGTTATGATTATGACCTAAACCATCGAAGAATCTGACAGATGCACCACTGTTGAATAAATCTTGAGTTACATTTTCATTTGCTACACCAGGTTCAGGTATTAACACTCGAACATTAACTCCGCTTTGTGCTGCGTCTATTAGATCATCAAATAAATAGCAATCAAATTTGATATATTGTAATTCAACATCTATAGAAGTAGTTGCTGAACTAATGAGATTTGATAGTAAAGTATAACTGTTATCAGGAGCGAATACAGGAGTCACATCCATATTCGCAAAAACTGTATATGGGACATCAAAGGGATGTGAGTAGAGACCTGTTGTTTCATTTCCTTGTAGGTTTCCTAAATGAGGTTCAGTTCCTAAATAGAGATTACCTATCCCTTGGTCGTCAAAGAAAACTCCTTCATAATAATCTGCTATATCTGTATCATCAAACATAAAACCCATTTCACGATTTGTATTTGCCCCTTCAAATTGTGGTATACTTGAAGGTGCCCAGTTACCTGAATAAACAAAGGTTAATTGGCTATCAACAATCCAAAACTTAGCATGTGTAAATGTAAATCCAGAACTACACCAGGTAACAATTATACCTGCTAGATCAAGCCGATAGGCTGCTTCTTCTGTATAATCATCTTCAAAACCACTAACACGATCATGAGATAGAGAAACCTGTACATCAACACCTCTATCTTGAGCTGCAATAAGTCCATTTACCAATGGTTCACTTGAAAGAGTATATACTTCTAAATAAAATGAAGTTTGAGCTCTTGCTAAAGAAGTGTAAATCATTTGATACGCTGCATCCGGACCCGCAAAACAAGTTACGTTTCTTACACCTGTGAACGTCTGTGTAGTAATTGCTCTAGGATTAAACACAGGTTCAATAAAATCCGAATTGTTTTCAGCATCCACAATATTTGTTTTAACAACTAATGATAGTACAGGCACAACTAACATTAAGCACACAAAAAATACAACATGTTTTTTGGTTTTCATGTATTCTATATTAGACTCTTATAGATTAAATAATTAGTGCAAGAAAAAAAAGATGAAGGATTAGAACTTGTTCATAATTTCCGATGCTTTAGTGAACACTGGTAATGGATCCGATCTTCTCAATTGATTAGCTAAAAGACGTTGGTATTGAATGAACTGCCGATCTTCTAATTCCATAATTCCCATAATTTGCTCCTTTGTTAGAGTATCAATATTAGGAATACCTACTAGTTCTTGAGCAAACTCGAGAGGAGAAAGTCTTTGTTTTTCAGTTCTTGCTGGTTCACCCCAAATGGTTTTCAAATATTGAATATCCTCTTCAGTTGCTCCCCAGACTTTAATGTTATAATTACCTTCTTCCAACCTTTCTTTAATTTGGAATTTAGGTTGAGCAATAAGAAATCGACCAACACCATCATCAACAAACTTAACAGTGGTGCCATACTTTTGAGCAATTTCATCAAGTTTTTCTTTCACATAATCATTTTCACTAAGAATAAAAGTTGCTTTCATAATAAGTACGTCTCAAAGTTACTTTTTATTGCTTTCCTTTTACGCAAAAAAATAAACAATCTAGGGATAACCCTAGAACAAATCTTTAACTGAAAGCTCAATTGCTTTCACAAAATCATCAGGAGTAACACCTGGTATGTCTATGTTTTCTGATTGATAGACTTGTGCAACATTAGAATAGATATGCTTAGGGTTTACAAGTTTACCAATTAATGCATTCTCTATTAATTCTGGAGCATTCATTGGATTTGCTGAAAAATCACCACTAATCATAACATCTTTGAAGAACTCATTATCAATCTCAAAGAATAGTCGAATAAGTCCTCCTTGAGCTTTGTAAACAGATTCATAGATTTGAGTTGAGGCAGAAATTTTGACTTTTCGTTTCTCCATTAGCTCTGATCTTCGATGATCCGCTATGTTTAACCATTCATCACTTCTATATCGCTCAATTAGCTCATCATTTATTTTTTGTTCTTTTGGCGAAAACTTGTTATCAATTTTAAATTTCACATCTAGAACTTTCTCAAAATCCTCAATCAACATTTTCTTGACATCTTGTCTGTCTGGAGGATTTTCAAGAAAACCTTTGATTGTTCCTAATCGTTCTTTCAGACTTGAAGCTATTTTATCTCTGAATTTTTCATTGGGAACTTTTAGTATTCTAGACATTTCCTCAACATTAAAATCAAAAATCAAATTGCCAGTAAGAATACGACCACCACCTACTTCAGCAGCACCATTACCAGAGATTTTCTTACCATCAGCTACAATATCATTAACTGGGGCATATTGAGCATCAATGCCAATTTGTCTGTAAGTATTGATTGGTGCTTGGAGTATTTTTTCATATAATTCACTAACATTTCTAGGAATTTTTTTACTGTCTAAACGAGAAATGACTTGATAGAAAAGCTGTCCACTATCAAGATAAACTGCTCCGCCACCAAGAGGTCTTCGAACGATTGGGATATTGTTCTTCTTGCAATAATCAGTATCAACTTCTTCCTCGATTATTTGATGATAACCTATACATACAACAGGATCCTTAGGCCAACATATGATTACTGTATTCTCAATATCGTCATATTTTTCCATTGCTAATCCAATAGTGTGATAAACTGTTTGAGATTCAATGCCTGGTAATCCATCAAATTCCAAAAGACGCCATTCTTCAGTCATAATAAACAACCATCATTCTTGTTTCTACTTTGTTTTAATTATATAACTAATTAATTTTTCCAAATGACTTTTAAAACTGATTTCCTTTAGAAAATGTAAGACTTTCTTTGGGATTAGGATGAAAATAGAGAAAACTAAATTTGGTTCGATAACCATTGATGGTATCAAATACAAACATGATATATACATCAACATTGATGGGTCTATCTCTGAGAGAAAAAAAGAATTATCAAGACCTATTAGTAAAGGCCATACTGTTTTAGGACCTTTAGAAATACAACATCTATTAGATCAAAAACCAGATACTCTTGTTATTGGTAAGGGACAATTTGGAGTTTTACCCATGCCTGAAGAATCACACAAATTACTTGAAAAATCTAAAGTCATTGTTATTAAAGATAAAACTCCAGTTGTTATACATTTGTTAAATAAATTGATTGAGGAAAAAGCTAAGGTTGTAGCAATATTGCATCTAACTTGCTAAGGTCTCTCGAAAATTTCATACTTGAAGTATAATATCTAAATAATTGAAATGCACTAATGGTTATTAGATAAGAACTGAGGTAAAATAGTATGATCTCAACAACTGAGTTAACTGAAAAGGTTTTCACAATTA
>JAUVZH010000177.1 GCA_030602675.1 Candidatus Heimdallarchaeota archaeon
AAGAGGTCCATCACCTCTATTGATGACTAAGATTAAACAACGAAGATCAAGATCATTTTTCGCAGCAAAAATGGTCTGGTACTTGAATTATCAGCAATTTGATAATGCGGTAGATTTGCTCTATAAACGAGTAAAACGACGTTTACAAAAGAAATTTGGTATTACTGAAGATATCAATAGTGATACAATAATTGAGTTATTGGATGAACATTATCCTGATAAATTCAACTTAGAAGAAGTAGATAAGACACTTAAACGCATTGAATTTGTAACTCAAAAAGCAAAGAAAATATCAGAGGAAGAATTTACTGATTTGGTTCTTAAAATTAAAGATTTAGAGGACAATACAGCCAGCTCAAAATTGTAAATTCTCCATATTTAATGAAAAAAGAAACTAAATATTATCATGATAAAAAAAATAAAAAATTCGGGGTAAAAAAATGACAGAATTTGTACCACCACCTCCACCAGAGAAAAAAGCAGCACGAGCAACTAGTCTTGTTGGTGTTGCAGATGTAGAAAGAATAGCTAAAAGCATAGCAGACGAATTATCAAGTCATATCGTTGGTATGAAAAGCACAGTACAAAATCTAATGATAAGTTTGTTATGTGATGGACATATTCTTTTAGAAGGCGTTCCTGGTATTGCAAAAACTACGTTAGCAAAATTATTTGCAGCTACATTAGGTTGTAAGTACAAACGTGTACAATTTACACCTGATCTATTACCATCAGATGTATTAGGTACAAATGTTTTTGATCAACGATCTGGAACCTTTAAATTGCGAAGAGGACCTATTTTTACGAATATTCTTCTAGCTGATGAAATAAACAGAGCTCCACCAAAAACACAAAGTGCTCTTTTAGAAGCAATGGCTGAAAGACAAGTATCAATTGAAGGTAATACGTATATCCTTTCATCACCATTTATCGTTATTGCAACCCAGAATCCAATTGAGCAAGAAGGGACTTATCCTTTACCTGAAGCACAAGTGGATCGCTTTTTAATGAAAGCAGTAGTAGGTTTACCTAATCCAGTAGAAGAAGAAAAGATCATCAAACTTAAACATGAACCAGAAGACAATCGAATTAATGAAATCACAACACCTGAAACAATAGTCAAATTGCAGAAGGTCATACGAGAAGGTGTTTTTGTAGATCAAGGCATCATTGAATACATTAGAGATATAACTGTTCGAACTCGAACGGATCCAAGATTGTTTTTAGGAGGAAGTCCGAGAGCAAGTATTTCAATGCTAAATTGCTCTAAAGCTTACGCTGCAATTTGTGGTCGTGATTATGTTGTTCCTGATGATGTGAAACGAATAGCTGTTGATGCCGTGTATCATCGTTTAATTTTGAAACCAGAAGCTGATCTAGAAGGAATTACTTCTCAATCAATTGTCAGAGAATTAATACGTGATATACCAATTCGAGAAACTAGATAGACAAAGTAACAAACACCAAGTTCTCACACTATAGTTGGATTGAATATTTATGATTTCAAAAAGAGGTTCCTTTATCCTTTTCGGAGGTTTATTCATGATTTCCGTAGGTTTAGCCTTGGAAGGTGTACAACCTATTTTTGAAATAATAGAATTCTTTACACAACAACAACTAGCATATGGAGTATCCAACATAATAGTAACTTATTTCCTCCTTATTGGAATCTTAATGGTTATTGGAACTACTTTTGGTTATCCTATCTTTCGAATACAAGCGAATACAGAAGGAATTGAAGTTCATAGAATTCTGGATAAGAAAAAATGCTTCGCAGGTGATTACATCCATGTACAAATTACAATCCATAATAAAGGACCAAATGCTATTGATCAATTAGAAATTTATGATGCATACCCCGAAACAATGGATTTGGTTCTAGGAGAAAATTATCTGTTTACAAGAATTAATGGAGGAGCGAAAGCAGAATTTTCCTATATATTACGAACACCAGTAAGAGGACTGTACAAAGTAGGTCCAACAAAAGTAATAATACATGATAGATTAGGTTTTTATCAAGAGGAGAAGATAAAGGAAGACTTTGATGAGGTTTTAATTTATCCTTCTTATGAAGATATAAAGAAATTGAAAACACTAGGCGCAAAAAGACAACTTGGTAAAATGTTTGGTATTCATAGAACGAAGCTAAAAGGTACTGGTATGGAATTTTGGGGAATTAGAGATTATTACCCTGAAGATGCTTTCAGATATATAGATTGGAAAGCATATAGTCGCACTAATAAATTGCAAATACGTGAATTCGAAACTGAGAAAAACATCAGAATTATGGTACTACTTGATACTTCTCAAAGTATGGAACAAGGATTAATTCGCAATACTAAACTTGAATTTAGTATACGTTCTGTCGTTTTATTAGCTCATATGGCTCAAGAAAGGAAAGATATCATGGGCCTTGCTACATTTAACAGTAAAGTAAATACATTCATACAACCTGGACAAGGGTTACATCATTTCAATAGAATTCTTGAAGATTTAGCCTATGTTCAGCCAGATGGACCATCTTATCTAACAAATGCTGTTCATAATCTAATAATGAGGTATCGAAGTAGAGGTTTACTGTTTATCATAACTGATTTAGAAGGCAAGAAAAAGGATATTTTGGATGGCATTCGAAAAGCTTCAGCTGCTGGTTTTGATGTAATAGTATTATCTCCATTTGGTCCATTCTTTGAGATACAAAATACTCGTTTAGGACCAACTGAAAAAGCATTAGGAGAAGCAATAGCTGAAGAATACTATGAAATTCGTCAGCGTTTGAGTAAAGACATTCAAAGATATCGAGCAGGAGTAATTTCTGTAGGTCCAGATGATTTTCTAGTATCAATAATAAATGAGTATCTAGAAGCAAAAAGGAGGGGTATTGGTCTTGTCTGAAAACTACAGCACCAGAGTAGAAGAAAGCAGAATAAGAAAAATGCGAAACCTACTTACTGTGACTCGAGTATTCGCTGGAATAGTTTTCGTAAGTGCCTTTGCTCTAGTAGTGACCTCAATAGATCCTGTGATTTGGAACTCACAGTCATTTTGGTTTGGTCTGAAATTCTTTATCTTTGTATTTGAATTACTATTCCTATTGATTGGTTATGCAATAGCTTTCATTTTGGGTTATGATGATGCAGGCGCAATTGCTTTAATGGCTGCTATTCATAATGCGATATTTGGAGGAAATGAGACTATAATAGGGATTGATGCTCAGGATTTACTCACAAATCCTTTACAATTACCTACTCAACACAGTATTATTGATTCCCTCTACGGTTTTCTAATAATAGTTGCTCTTGCTGTTGCTCTTATTTCAGGCTTAGGTTTCTTAAGAGATTGTAATCCCGCTATATCAGCAATTTCATTCTTTGCAATGAATATTGTTTTAGGTTTAGCTGCTTTAAATAATAAATTACTAATATCACTGGATTTTGATACAGGAAATATAATTCAGATGGTTTTCTCGAAATTAGTCATGACAGCATTTATGATCTATTTTGCTTTGGAATTAAGTTTTCAAGCAGGTTATATTTACAGCGTAATTGGTCCAAATATTCAACGACACAAAAGAATATCAACGAATATAAGAAGACTAAAGGAATTTGAGATGCCACTTGCTGAAATAAGAAAAACGACTGAAGAAGAAGACGAAGATTCAGGGAGTACTTTAGTACGAGGTAAAAATACCTCGGTTGCTAGACTAAAAGTTACTACTGCTTTTTCGCAATTCAGGGGAATGGTTGGTAAAAAACTATTCAAGATTTCAGCTGAAGAAGATTGGGATAAAATGAATAATCGGTTAAAAACTTTTTATTCTAAACTTGAAGAGAATGACCCTCTTATCTCAGTTTCTTTGTCCGCATCTTCGTATACTCCTTCGCTTGCTAGATTAATATTGATAATTACTTCAGGAACCCTATTTAGAATGGTCATGCTATTATTACTATCTTGGCTTGCATTAAATCCAGTGCCTATTTTACGTTTCTTAAATATGCCAGATTCAATAATAACTAGCATTGAATCAGGACAACCAGAGATGATATTAGTTGTTTTAGCTCCATTATCATTACTATTCATGTTGATTGGTTTGATTGTTCAGTTTATACAAAGAAGAGCATCAGAAAGAATGGAAAAATTGAGAGCAGGGCCTGTAATCCATTCAGTATCAGAAGAAAAGGACAAAGAGAGAAGATTGCGTTTTAGAAGGAGATCTTCCAGATCTGAGCCGAGAACAGAAAGTAACTAAAATGCCCAATAGTTAAAGTATTTAACTGCTAATTTTCATCATGTTATGAAGTAGATTATAATTAGTTGGGTGATATATTTTGTCCAAAAAAAAGGATACCTTAGCAATTGGAGTAGACCTTGGAACTAGCCTTACAAAACTAGTAGGTCCAAAAGGGAAGAAGATAATAAAGATTCCCAGTTTAGTTGGAGATCCAAATCCTGGCTGGAAAGGATTAGGAACAGATAAATCTTGGATAAATAACCTTGTTCTTCAAACAGATGATGGTAAGAAGTATTTTGTTGGTGAATTAGCAAGACTTCAAAGTGAAATTAAACGACCATTAGCTGAATCTGGCAAAATGAAAAGTATGAAAGATGCAATCATTGCTATTAAAGCAGCATTATCTAATTTTGTAGAAAAAGATTATGCCAATCTTACTATTGCAACAGGCGTACCAGTAGCAAGTCCTCAAGATGAAATGACAACACTTAGTAAGGGTCTGAAAGGAGCAATGACCATCAATGTAGCTAATGATGCAACTGGTGAAGAAAAACAAATCAAAGTAAAAATTGAACAATGCTTAGTAATGCCAGTTTGTTACGGTTCATATTATGAAATCTTGAAAACCTCTGGTGAGAATCGAGCAGTTGATACTGTGGTTGTAGATATAGGCGCAGGAGCAACAAATATACTAACGGTCTATGAAGGACGATTAATGAGAACTGCTAGTGGTTCAGTTCAGGAATCAATCTCAACTCTTGCTGAAAGAATAGCAAGTAATCTAAATCAACAAACTGGTAAGATTTTACGACCTTTCGAGTTGATTAAAGCTATTGAAGTAGGAAGGAAAAAAGTCATGGTTGCTGGTGAGCAATATGACATTTCTGATACGATTGATTACTATGTAGGTTCAATTTCTGATATTATTGTTGATGAACTTCAAACACTTCTTGGTTCATTACCACCCGATGCTTGGATTGAAAAAGTAATTCTAACAGGTGGTGGTGCAGAAGTATTCGGAAGCAATATGAAGACCATTTTAACAGAAAATAACATTGTTCATTCACCTGATGAAGTGATTGTACCAAAAGATCCTGTTTTAGCAAATGCAATGGGATTCCAGAAAATAGCAGAAGCTCGAACCTAAATTGAAAATATGAATTGGTTCGCTAGAATAGCGAATCGTTTCTTTCATATTTTTTTATTAATCATTTTTTTTCTTAATGAAAGTACCATTTTGATATTCTTGAAAAGCAATTCGCAGTTCTTCATTTGTATTCATGACAATGGGTCCATTCCATGCAACAGGTTCACCTATAGGTTTACCAGAAATCAATAAGAATCGTACAGGAGCAGCTTTAGTATAGATTTCAACATAGTCTCCATCTTTATACAAAACTATGTTATCTTTACCAATTACTTCTTTCTGTTTTGAATCGAAAAATCCTTCGCCATCAAAAATGTAAGCAAAAGCATTATGCCCTTGTTTTACTTGATGCTTAAAATTAGCATTTGATTCTATAGCTATATCAAAATATTCTGGTTCAGTAACAATATCCTGTACTGGTCCTTTTGTGCCGTTTATTTCACCACAGATTATTTTTACTTTCACTTTATCTTTCAAAGTAACATCTGGAATTTCATCGCATGAGACATCCCTATACCGAGGTTGCATCATTTTATCCTTTGCGGGGAGATTAGCCCATAACTGAAAACCTTGCATTAATCCTTTATGTTCATGTGGCATTTCTTGATGGATAATTCCGCAACCAGCAGTCATCCATTGAACATCACCAGTACCAATTGTTCCACTATTACCTAAACTATCCTCGTGCAAAACTCTTCCTTCTATCATGTAAGTTATAGTCTCAATACCTC
>JAUVZH010000070.1 GCA_030602675.1 Candidatus Heimdallarchaeota archaeon
CTTTGATTCTCTTAATATTTCTCTAAAACTTCTTTTAAGGTTTTCAGTAGTTGATTTTGTTATCAAAAGACCTTTGATGAAATGATTTAAGTATCAAATATTTTTGAATAAAATAGAAAACTTGAAAATCTAACCAAGAAAATAAATCACTGTAAAGTTTGTTGGTGCTTATTATATGACGAAAATCAAATGTTCAGTTTGTCATGGTTCTGGTAAGGAACTTATCTCAGATAAAACATGTCCTGACTGCAAAGGAATGGGTAGTACAAAACTTGTATTATCTTCTTATAGTTCAAAAAACGATGCTGATAATTGCTCAACCTGCAATGGTTCAGGATCTCTTGTAAAAGATAAGAAATGTACAAATTGTAATGGTAAGGGATCATTGATTGTATGTGATTCCTGCGGTAAACCAATACAAGAAGGTACCATACCAAAAGGAATAACTGATATTTGTCAAGAATGTAAGACAACACCTATTGTCTTTGTTTTAAAACCTCCTTGTACTACAAGAACCGTTAAAGTAGGCACTTACTATCATGCAAAAGTAAAAGATTTCAAAGATTTCGGAGTTTTTGCTGAATTATTTTCCGGTGTTCAAGGTTTGATTCGCAATAAAAATCTGAAAGGTCTTAAACGAAGTGATAAGGGTAAAGATATTATTGTTTACGTTAATGGGAAAACACGTGATGGTAAACTTGAATTAACACCTGCAAACATCAAAGATTATCGTCATAGCGTAAAGAGAGATAAAATGGATCGTATGAAAATTTCCTCTGTCTCAAGAAAATTGGAGAATAAAACTGTTCTAATACAAGGTAAAGTTTCTCAAATTCGTAAGACATCTGGACCAATTTCATATAACTTCATAGATGATTCTGGATCAATTGCTGGTGCTGCTTTCATCAAACCGACTCAAGAAAATCCCTACAAATCCATAGTAGTAGGAGATATTGTAGAAGTTGTTGGAACAGTAAATACTCATCGTGATGTTTTACAAATTGAAATATTAGATATGATTGAAGCTGGTGATGAAGAAACAAAAATAATCCTTGAAAAAATAGAGAAAGTATTAGAGCAACGATCTAAACCAAAGGAGATACCATTTCTCATTAAAGACGAAATTCTTGAGAAAATGAAACCTGACTTATATAAATTAGCAAAAATGATTAGACGAGCTATCTTTGATGGAACACCTATCTTACTAAGACACCATGCTGATACAGATGGTATAACGGGTGCTGTTGCTTTAGAACATGCTATAATTCCATTGATCATGGAAGAACAGCCAGATACTGCAAAATATCGTGTAAAACGTTCACCTTCAAAATCGCCCTTTTGGGATTTCATTGATGTAACAAAAGATGTTGATTTTGCATTACAGGATGCTATAAAATTCGGTGATAAACTACCTTTTGTTTTATTAATGGATCTTGGTAGTTCTCATGAGAGCTTGGCTTCTATAAAGAAAGCTAAATTATTTGGCATTAATGTTGCTGTTTTAGATCATCACTTTCCTGAAAAAATTGTGAAGAAAAATGTTGCTCTTCATGTGAATCCTTATTTCTATGAGGGTGACTATAATCTTTGTTCTGGGATGCTTGGTGTTGAATTAGCAAGAATAGTTAATCCTGATATTTCTGATAAGATTGATTACATAGCAGCAATTGCAGGTGTTGCTGACAGAGTCCAAGGTTCATCTCTTTTACAGTATCAGAAAATTGCTAAGAAAAAAGGACTTACTGAAGAACTTATGCGAAAGATTGCTCTTGCTATTGATTATGAACAATACTTTTTACGATTCTCAGATGGGAAGAATATAATAGACTCCATTTTTGGTTTTGAAAATTTAATGGATAAATCTCATTTGGACTTAGTTGATTTTCTATATTCTGAAGCTAAAACAGCTATCCAAGAACAAGTTGACATTTGCTTAGCACACTTACAAGAAGAAGAACTCAAGAATGAAGTTTTGTTAGGAACTATCGATGTTCAAATATTCGCAAGAAGATTTGAATTCCCAGCACCCGGAAAAACTACTGGAGCTCTTCATGATTTTCTATGTGAGAAACATCCGGAGAGAGGAGTTGTAACCTTGGGAATTGGTCCTGATTTCGTAGTTTTAAGATCAAGAGGGGTTACTATAAATTTCCCAAGTATAATTAAGGGCTTAAAGAAAAAATTACCCGCTGCTGGTATAGAAGGTGGGGGGCATGAAGTAGTGGGATCTTTAAAATTCGTAGAAGGAATGCGACAAGAAGTTCTGTCTTCCTTAAAGAACTCATTATCAAAAGTAGAAGTAAATAGAACGGAATCTGAATAGGATATCCATAAATAAATATATTAAAGAAATTTCATAACGATTTCTCCACAATTTAAATGAGGGACCAATGATGACCAACCTTGAATGTGAGCCTGGGGAAGATTATGATGACTGGGCAAAGGAAAATAAAAGATGGAAAGTAGTGCCTCGTCCTTATGCATTCAAAGACGCAGTTATCTTCTTGAAAAATTGGGTTCTTGGTCCTTCAAAGAAGTATAAAGGATCAGCTGAATTTATTCCAAAATCAAGTACTATAAATGACATTACACCTTCAATGAAGATTGGGTTTGTTGGCGATATCATGAGAATGGCAAAATACAAACTCGTTATAGATGATTCGATAAAGGAATTCTTCAAAGATGTTGATTATCTGATAGGTAATTTTGAGGGTGTAATTACAAAATATAAGAGAGGAGCTATAGGTTCTCAGATTCAAGATGAAGGGATTCTTGAGTCACTTAAAGATTTATTCGCACCTGAGAAAACGTTATTGTGTCATTCAAATAATCATGCTGGTGATTTCGGATGGCAAGAGTTCCAAAATAGCTATCAGATTGTCAAAGATCATGGCTTTATGATAGTAGGTAGAAGAGATGAACCAACTTCTATGCTGGACAAAAAAGTGAATGTTGCCACTGCATCATTTTTGAGTGATCAAAGGTGTTCATTTATTTCAAATGAATATGAATTATCCAATTATTATAATGAAAAGGCTAAATTCAATGTCTTATACCCACATTGGGGTTTCGAGTTACAAATTTACCCACATCCATATCAAGTTACTCGGGCAAAAACATTTCTTGAAAAATGGGATTTGATTGTTGGTCATCATGCTCATGTACCTCAACCAATATCGTCATATCCATCTGAAAAAGGAAACAAAGTTGTTGTATACTCATTAGGTGACTTTAGTTATGGATTGAAATGTAAGAGGTACCATCATCATGGGTTAATTGTTAAAATGGATGTTGGACCTAATAAAGATGGGATATGGCAAACTGGTAACTTAAATTGGCAATTCAATCATCTTTTATTTGAAAATAAGAAACATGTTCGAGTGTCAATAACTGAACATTATAAGCATTTGAAACATATCAAATGAAATATATCATATTAAAAGGGATTAATGCTCATGTCTTTTATTGGTATGTTTTTACTGAACCTTTAGCAATGGCATCATGTTTATGGATACTTTCTAAGCTTCTGACGATGGCTACCAAATGTAATTTTTTACCCTTGAACTTTTCTTTTGCCTTAGCTAAAATGCTTCTACAAACATCTTCAACAAACATAGGATTCTCATACATACAATCAATTACTGATTGTTCATCATCTGTTTTTAGAATTGAATAAGTTTCAGCAGAAAATGACTTTCTTAATACCATTACCATTGATTCAAATGAAGGCATCTGCTTAATTTGTCCTCTAGCACTCAATTTGCCTAATGCTCTTTGTACATGTGTTCTTTTCTCTGGGTTATTCATCATTGCATGTGGACAAGCAGTATTTCCAATATATTCTACTGAAATTTCTATCTGATCTTCTTTTCCATCTTCAACCCAAGTTTTTACTGTTACATTTGTTACCTCGAAAGTCTTCTTTTTACTTACTGGTGTTTTTGTTTCATAGAAGAAATCAAAATTAAGTGAGAGGTGAGCATTGGTATAAGGATGTTTCTCTTTTAATTTCTTTAGCACTTGCAAAGATAATTCTTCAACAGAATTATGAGCATTTCTTTCATCATTGATTATCTCAACAATTGATTCACTTATACGAGACATATGTGCTCCTTTCATGTCTGCTGGAAGGTTAATTGTCGCTTCAATCACAGGAGTCAAGTGAAACGTTTTTCCATTTCTTGTTATCACTAATAGAGTCTTGAAATTTGTTATCCCAACATAGTCCAAAGAAATTTCTTCTTTGGGTTTAGCATTCTGTGTTTCTATTTGCTTCTTCAATTTTGTTCATTCCATCAGTGAAGTCTCAATATTCTATAAACGAAATCTGATTTAAAGAATTAAAACTCTTTCTTTTATTATTAAAAGCCATTTTTCCTTATTTTTTCAAGATTTCATGTAAATAAGAAAAGCTTTTCATAGTGATAGTTATTTGTAGTAGTATATTTGTTCAGAAAAAGGAGATTTAGATGATACTAAAAGCAGTACTATTTGACATGGATTCCACTTTAAATGCAATAAATGAAATAGCTTTTAGTCGCAAGTATTTCAAAATGCTGCACACTCGTTTCTTTTCTGACCTTGATCATCAGTTTTTCTATGAATCTCTAACAGATATCACAAGAAATGTCATGCTTAGTAAAAGCCCACGTGAACTAACAGTTAAAACGTTTATGAGTGAAATGTCAAAGAGTTTCAAAAAACCAGCAAATAAGATCTATGATAATTTCAAAGAATTTTATGCTACTGATTATGATCAACTAGAAGAATTTGTTCAACCAGCTGAAAGTGCAAACGAAGCTGTTCAATTATGCTTTGACAAAGGTTATGTTGTCGTTATTGCCACAACACCTATTTTCACTGAAACTGCTATAAGAAAGAGATTGAAGTGGAGTGGTTTTGGAGATTATAATTTTAAATTAGTAACTCACGCTGAGAATATGCATTTTTCTAAACCACGTGAAGAATATTACACAGAAATTTTGAAGAAAATCAAAAAGAAACCTTTCGAATGTATAATGGTTGGTAATGAGTTTTTGGGTGATATAGTTGCTCCAACACGGTTAGGCATGAATACTTTCTATTGTCCTCAACCTTCAGATAATGATGAGCTCTTTGTCTCACCAGAATTGAAACGCTTCAGTAAAATCAAACCTACTTACAGAGGAACATTAAGAGATTTCATTGAACTAATTAAAAACGATTTTCAATCTAATCCTTAGAGTTTTTTTTGTTAAAGTAAATCGTTCTCAGATAGTACTTTTAGACCATTTTGTTTTAACAAAGCTGTAGTAACTCCTGATCCCCTAATTTTCGCTTCTTTATTATCTCTTTTATTATAAATAAAATTCACACCACACGACGGGCTGCTCTCTTTTAGAATAGCTAATTTTACTTTGTTAATTTTGGCTACTAACAAAGCTTCTTGAGCTCCTTTTATGAAGTTCACACTTACATCTTCATTATTTCTATTTATGACCTTAGTTTTACCTTTCAATACATCTTCACCAGAACCACTTTCAATGCATTGAGGTATTCTTGGTGTTGGTAACCCTCCTAGCTGTTCTGGACAAATAGGTATGAATAAACTTCTATTAGATAATTCCACAATAATCGAATTTTCATTACTAGAACCATCATATACACATTTAACTCCTAAAAGGCAGGCACTAACAATAATAGGACCCATTTCATTTGCTAGAATTTTTTCTATTAGCTCATTCTTAGGTATAATACACAATGTCTAATCCTCTTTTATACTAAAAACAGATAACAGATACTTTAATTTTCTGAGTTTTATTTAAATTGAACTTAGTAGATAATATAATTGATTGTGATGAATTCTGCAACAGGAGAGAATATTAACAATATCACAACTGACACTTCTTATAGTTTGCAAGCACATATGTATAGTTTTTTTACTGGTTTTCTATATCTGTTAGGGGGAAGTTTTCAGAATAGATTTAGAAGAGATAGATTCACAGAATTCCTACCAATAAAAGCTGATGAAAGGATCTTAGACATTTGTTGTGCTAATGGAAAGGGAACAAATGTTTTAGCACTATTTGCTAAAGATTGCAAAGTAACAGGTATAGATATCGATCCAAAAATGATTAGCTTTGCTATCAAAAATTCAAGAAAAGTATTAAATGTCAATTTTAGAATTGCTGATTGTACAAATATGCCTTTTCCTGCTAATACATTTAACATAGTAAATGCCTTTCTTGCTTTACATGAAATACCTAATGAATTAGTTCCCATCGTTCTTAATGAGATTAAAAGAACTTTGAAGAAAGATGGGCTTCTGCTAATCTTCGAATTAAAATTACCAAAGAAATCTCCCTTAGATATGCTCAACCTTCGATATTATCTCTTTAGACTTTTCGAAGATGAAAATGCCTCTAGATTTATGATGGTTGATCAAGTGAAATTGGTTGAAAGATCAGGCTTTAATCTTGTGAAAAGTAAAGAATTTCATTTTGGTTTGACATCAGTTAGATTGTACAAAGTTAACAAATAGAAAATTTGAGAACCTTCTTTCATTTATGAAAGAATTAAAAAAATCTTTATTTTTTGGTTCAAATAAACTTTCTCAATTAAAATAATATGAATTTTAAAGAGGTTTAAACTAAACCTCGTTCAACAAGCATGCTAAATTCCTCAAGAGAGAGTTTCTTACCATTTTTATATTTTTGTAATGCTTTATCTGCTCGAGCTTCTATTGTTTCTTTGACTTCTCTGAAATGATCTATACGTGCTTTCTGTCTAATTTTTTGTAATGATTTTTGGTGTTTCTCTTTTCCTTTGATGACTTCAATGAACTTCTTATGTGTATCATCTGCGATTTTCTTTGTTTCTATGAAATCTTTATGACATTGATCAGCTTCTTTTCGTATTTCGTCTATTTCAACGAATAACTTAGTCATTTCATGATGATGCCTTTGAGATGATTTTGCTGTTCTGATAACTGCTTTATGATAATGATTCATTTCAGCTTTAAATCCTTCAAAAGTGCTAAAACGAGCATTTCTTTCTTGCCTTAAGGTTCTAATTGCTTCTGCTTCTTCGAGTTGTTCTTGCAAAGTAGCAATTTCTTGAACTAGTCGTTTTTCTTCATCAGTTGGTAAAATTTCTGTTTGAATTTTCCACTCAAGTTGTTTCAGATTTCGACGAAGAACTTTCTCAGGAATAGGAGGTTTTGGCAAAGGTTCTAATTCTTCTTCTTCCTTTATTTGATCAACTTCTTTTTTTGCTTCTGCGAGATTTTTGCGAACAACTTCTCTTTTTTCCTTAAATTCTTGGACTTTTTTGTTTTCTTCATCTCTTTGCTTTTGATGATCTTTAACTTTAGCAATTAGTTCAGCCATTTTTTTGTTTAACTCATCTCTTCGGTCTGCTTTTTCTCGAGCTTCAGTATTTAATTTGTCTCTGTTTGCTCGATGCTCGCTTGCTTGCTTCTCAAGTTCGGTTAATTGTACAATGAGTTGGTCAACTTCTGATATCACGGGGATCGCCTTTAAATTTCAATAGGGAATTTATTATAAAGTTAAAACCTTGCGGATTTAACTCACAATCTATTAATGCTCAAAATACTTTGGGCATTATAGTCGAAAATGAAATTTAGACTTTTATAAATTCTTCGTCAACATCTTATTTCAAAAAAAGAGAAGAACTTTAGTACAATCTTCAAACGAAAATTACTCAAAAACATGTGTTAACACTCAATATAATGGTCAATTACAAGCAAAAAGTTTTGAATAATAAATGCTCAAACTATCCGAAATGCTAAAATAGAGAAAAGAATTCGCCAATATAGAGTAACAAATATCAATCTTAGACATTGAATTGCTGATACAAGGCGTGAAACTTTATGACAAGTAAATTCCTGAAAGTCTTCAAACCATTTACACATTTAACCTTTGAAGTTAAAAAGCCTGATCGAACAGTTTCATTTAAAGAGAAAGCTGTTTGGACCATCGTCTGTCTAGTAGTTTACTTCATTATGATTAGCGTTCCACTCTACGGTATAGAAGAAACTGTTGGACAAGCTGACCCATTCTTTGCTATGAGAGCAATTTTAGCCTCTCAAAGAGGAACTTTGGGAGAATTAGGTATAGGTCCAATTGTAACAGCTGGCCTTATCATGCAATTACTTGTTGGCAGTCAAATCATTAAAGTTGATTTCAATAATTCTGAAGAAAGAGCATTATACACTGGTGCCCAAAAAGTATTAAGCGTTTTGATGGTTCTCTTCCAAGCTGGTGCTTACCTTTTCGGTGGTGCTTATGGGGAAGAAGTTACTCTACTAACTGGTTCATTAATATTCTTACAACTGCTGGCAGCTGGGTTAGTTATCATGCTGATGGATGAATTAATCCAGAAAGGATATGGCTTAGGTTCTGGAATATCATTATTCATTGCTGCTGGTGTTTCATTTAGCATACTAAACGGTCTGTTTGGATTCACAGAAGGGATTGGCGCAGATCCTGCAGGAAGGTACTATGGAGCAATCATAGCATTCTTCTATGGATTAGCAAATAATGAGAAATTCATTAATGTCATATATAGACCATTAAATCCGGATATCATAGCTTTTCTAGCTACGATACTCGTTTTTGGAATAGTTATCTATGTGGAATCTATGCGTATTGAAATACCAATCTCACATGCCAAGTATAAAATTCCAGCAAGATATCCAATCAAGTTCCTTTACACGTCGAATATACCGGTAATACTGGCGTCAGCGTTGTTTGCGAATGTTTACTTCATCTCACAGATACTGTACAAGAGGGTATCGGGAAACCCGCTCGTCGACCTGATCGGCCGGTGGGACTTCACCGGCGAACAACCAATGCCGACAGGCGGATTAGTTTACTTTACAACAGCCCCTCGGGGAATATCGCAGATCGTAGACGATCCTATACGGGCTGTGATATATTTAGTTATACTAGTTGCCGCATGTATGATCTTCTCGGTAATATGGTTGGAAACCGCAGGTATGGGTCCACGGGACGTTGCGAAACAACTCCTGGATGCTGATATGCAAATTCCCGGTTTCAGAAGGAATCCCAAGGTCTTAGAAAAATACCTTGAAAGATACATCCCTATAGCTGCCTTGCTGGGCGGTCTATTCATAGGGGTCTTGGCGGGATTCGCGGACTTCCTAGGAGCACTAGGAACGGGAACGGGAATTCTGCTGACTACGGGAATCATCAAGCAGTATTCAGAAATAATAGCCAAAGAACGTTTGGCAGAAATAAGTCCCGCAGTTCGGGGCTTCCTAGGTATGGAATAAAAT
>JAUVZH010000035.1 GCA_030602675.1 Candidatus Heimdallarchaeota archaeon
GTAAATGGATGATTTTTAAGTCACCACAAAGTATTGATGAGTCATGGATGAAAGTTACTAATGCAATTATTCAATCTAAGATTATTGCAAGTGCAAAAGTAAGTACTGCTAAATCAAAGCAAAAGGACTATGTTATTTGCATTTATACTGACAATTATTTTAATGAAACTGAGGTTATGAAAGTAAGGAATCAGTTAAATGAACTAGGCTTCAATAGAGTCTTGTATTATAAACCTGATATCTATACAATATCTAGGAATTTATTCTGGTACGTGCAATATGTCAGCATATAGATATAAAGCATAATAGAAATTGTTTTTATGGAATAAAAATGAAGTATGAGGAATTACAATTTAAGTTGTTACAATTTCTAAAACCATATTGGAATAGAGTTGTTACATTTGATTTAGAAACTTATGTAGAAAAAGATGAATTTCTAAGTGATGAAAGAATACTTTCAATAAGTTTTGCTAGAAGATTGTCAGGTGATTTTTTAGAATCTGAAGGAATTGAATTAAGAACGATGGTTTTAGAAAAAGATGATGAAGAATCGGAAATGAAATTACTGAAAGAATTTAATGATGAACTTGGAAAAGTCAAGCCATTAGGAGCAATAGGGTTTTGTTCGAAATTTTATGATCTACCTTTGTTAATGCAAAAAAGAAACAAATATTATAAAAATTATAATTTTTCAATATGGAAAGTTGTTGATTTTATGGAAGCTTCGCTACATATTTGATTTATATCAGTTTTTTAAATTTAAAGAAAAAAAGAGATTTCATGATGTATTAGCATATCCAGAATTTAGCGAATTACCATTTATGAATGTAAAAAATCTTGTTTCAAGTGCTAGAGATGAGAAAGGCAAAGACATTATTAATTTGTGGAAAAAAGACAAGAAAAAATTACAATTGTATAATGAGGGGGATGTGCATGATACATTATTAATAGCAGAGATAATTTTAACACAACCTGGAATATTATGAGAGTAGATATTGCTAATGAAGAAAAGAAAAGCCATTTCAAATGAAATCAGTCGTGAGATTTGGGAACGAGAAAAAGGTATTTGTGAAAACTGTAAGAAACAACTTTTTGAAGTTATAGAATTAAGAAAATTAAGAATTAAGGTTTATGATGAACACACTTGTTATAGTTGTGGTGAGCTGGGTAATGTTTTAACTCTAGATGTTGAAGGTTGTGGAATAATGTGGTTAGATGATAATAGAATAGGTGAACTTGTTAGAAGGAAATATCCTTTCTTTTATCCATCTAAATATTCCAAAGATGTTTACTATGCTAATCATTGTGAATATTGTGATAAGTTACAGGGAGATTGGCATATAATGGATGATTTTTTAATTCATGAACATGATGGATTAAAGGAACCAATAAATGTAGAAATTATTGAGCTTCCTTTCGTATTTGACTCTTATATAGAAGATCTACCTTATCACATTCATCATATTGACAAAAATCCAGATAATAACTCCCCAGATAACCTAATGTTACTTTGTCCCAAGTGTCATCGAGAAATACACAAAACTTGAATGGGAAAATAATTAGATTAATAGATCTTGGAGCGGGAAGAATGGTAAGATGACTACTCCCACTCAAGGAAATGGATAGGGGATTTCCTAAATTCTTGGTGAACACAAAAAATGTTTCAATAGTAGCTTTCTTTATTTACTATTTAAACAACTAAAATTACTTTCTTCTAACTCCTTACTTTTTCTTTTATAATGTTTGTATCTTTCATTTTTTGCCCTTTCTCTTAAACAGAAAAAGATAATCAGATCAATTTCATCCTGGATCAGAAAGAGCAGCCAAGAAATTTTTCCATATTTTAGATATAATTTTAGAAAATAAATTGGTGGGCCCGGCGCGATTCGAATTCGCGGAAGTGGGTTCGCGACCACAATCTTCTCACGCGACCTCCCGGTTTTTGAATAAACCAGACTCGTCTGATCTTTTTATCAGCCGAGCGCGCTAACCAAGCTGTGCCACGGGCCCAATGGTATTTATGCTCCCTTCAATTTGGAATTTTAGTAGTTAAAAAAGTTTATGATTGGATATTATATTTTGCAGTTATATGCTGGTTCCCATAAGTTAAAATAAATTACCTACAAACTAAAGTTTAAAATAACTATTATTGTCTATAAATGTAAGTTTAGAAAGTTAATTATATGCTTATGTTTACAACTCATATGAGAGTTAATATAAAAAACAGTAGGGAACAAACATGTCTGATGGTACAGGTCAAACGAAAGCAATAAATGCGATACTTAAACTAGTTCTCCTAGGTGATGGTGCTGTAGGAAAAACTACTCTTCGTAGAAGATTTCTAGGTGAAGGTTTCAAAGCAGGTTATTCTGCTACTATAGGCGCTGATTTTGCTATCAAACGTATTAATCTTGAGAATTACCGATTAACTTTCCAGATCTGGGATTTAGCAGGACAGCAAAGATTTGCTGCAGTCAGAGAGCTCTATTACCGTGGTTCTAGAGGTGCTTTGCTGGTTTTTGATGTCACTAATCCAAGTTCATTTAATAATTTACCAAGTTGGCTTGAAGAATTATGGAAGAAAGCAGGTCGAGTACCTATGATTCTATGTGGTAACAAAATCGACTTGAGAAATGAAGTACCAAAAAGCATTCCTCCAGAGTTAGGTCAAGAATATGCTCGACGTCTATCTGAAGCGCTAGGTTATGAAGTTCCCTATATTGAGACTAGTGCTAAAACTGGTGAGAAGGTCAATGAAGCATTCTTCCTTTTAGGACTTAGTATTATTCGCTCTGTTAAAAAACCAAAATCAATTCTTGAAGGATAATCTATCCTTCATCTAACCTATTTTTCCCGTTGTGGTTATTTAGTAATTTTTATAATGGATTTTGAGAGTTACATTCTCACTTAGAATTTATCGCTTAGTTGAATTAGCGCTATAGTAAATTCTATATATGGGGAACTATTTCCCAAATAAACTATAGGTAAATTATATTGCTTATTACTTTATATACGGAGCAGAATCATCTTGAATGCACCTCAGAAAAAATCAGTTTATAAGGTTGTCTTACTTGGCGATGGTGCCGTTGGTAAAACAAGCATTAGACAGCAATATTTAGGTAAAGGTTTCAAGGAAGGTTATTCCATGACCATTGGAGCTGATTTTTGTGTTAAAAGAGTTGAACTATCAACTATGATTATAACCTTCCAAATTTGGGATCTTGCAGGACAACAACGGTTTGATGTAGTTCGTGAGGTTTACTATCGTGGTAGTAGTGGTGCATTGTTGGTTTTCGATGTTTCTAATGCAAATTCATTTAAGAATTTACCAGCTTGGCTTAATGAATTGACAAAGAATAATTATGATCGAATTGTTCCAATTGTCCTCATTGGTAATAAAACTGATTTGAGGGGTGAAAAACCATGTTTGCCAAAAGAAGCAGGACAGCAATACGCTGCATCTCTTACTGAATGGACTGGTTTTGAAGTTCCTTATCTTGAGACTTCTGCAAAGACAGGTTTGAATGTTGATCAAGCTTTTGTACTTCTGTCAAAACAAATTGAATCATTTTTGGATAAGTATCACCTTCGTGGTTGATTATTTCCTTTTTATTTCCCTTTTCTTTTATTATCCCATTCTGCTATTTTTCCTTTTATTTCCATAAACTTATATATCGTTTATACGATATATTATTTTGAAAGGGTAGGTTGTTTTTACTAATGTCTAAAAAGAAAAAGGCAAATATATCAACTAAAGGAAACCCTAAAAAAAGTTTCTTGGAAAGGTTGCCCTCAAATTTATCATTCGTTCCATTAGTAAGACGACCCGATTTTCGATTGAGAAAAATCAAATTGAAAATCCCAAGGTCAATTCCTGTGAGTTTCATAATAGTTATGATGCTTATGGGAGTGTTCTTCATCTATATTGGTGGATTTTATTTTGTCGCACAAGATGAAGTTTATCCTTTTGGAACGGATCCTAAAACTGGTGAACGTGAAGTTATTTTGAATGAACTTCATCATCAGTATGTTTTTGAGGGCATAGCGGCCGGAATTCTGATGTATATCGGTGCCGGTGGTATGTATTTAATTCATCATTCAACTAATTATGCCTATACTCCTGCACGGGCGACAACGTTTCTCCTAATAGGTATAAGTTTGGTGATTTTTGCCTTAGGATCAATAATGTTTATGTTTATCGTAAAATTAGAAATACTTGAGGAATTACTTGAAAAATTCAAGTCATAATTCCTTTCTTTTTTTTCAATGTTCAATCTTTAGAAATCCTTTTTAATAGAAGAAATTAAGAATATGAAAACACTACTTTAATTAAGTGTTTACTCAGGATGTTTGAGACGATGTCAAAAACAAAAAAGGCTACCGAAAAAGAAGTTGACAAACCTTTTTTGGAACGATTGCCATCCAAATTACCATTCGCTCCATTGGTGAGGCGACCTGATTATCAGCTTCGTCATGTCAGGTTAACAGCACCAACTGCAATTCCAATCCAACTTGTAATGGCAGTAGTCTTTATTGGATTATTCTTTATTTACATAGGTGGATTTTATGATTTGGCACAAGAACCTCCAGCATTTGGTCAGAAAAGTGATGGTAGCCCATTAGTTATCTTGACTGAATTGAACCATCAATTCTTAGTTGAAGGTATGGCTGCAGGATTCTTAATGTTTATTGGTGCAGGTGGATTCTTTCTAATCCATTATTCCACACAATACGCCTACTCTCAAAAGAACGCTACAATACTGTTGATAATGGGAATAGGTATAGTTGTCCTGTGCTGGGTAGGAGTAGTGTTTATATTAAGACAAAAAATAGGGTTATGATGAACCTTAACTACTAGGAATAGCAAATCTATTCCCATTATTTCTTTTATTATTTCAAAATTAGAAAAAAATAGCGTGAGAGGTAAGAAAGAATTACCAAAAAATTATCTAAGATTGATTCTTACCTATTAATGTTTAAAGCTCATTTTTTGAATTGTTTGTCAATCAATTCTTTGAAGTCTTTCTTCTTTTTAGCACCTGAGAAATAAGTTAAGATTTTACTATCTTTAAATAGATAGAATGTAGGAACATATCTAATTTGGAATTGCATTGCTGCAGCTCTTTCTTGATCTGTGTTTACTTTCGCAAAAGCTACTTTACCATTATAATCTTGTGCCATTTCCTTTGTAATTGGGTCCATGATTTTACATGGTGGACACCAAGTTGCATAGAAATCGATTATTGCGTATTTATTTTTAGTAATGAAATCTTGAATATCTCCGCTAGTAAGAATTTTTACTATTCCGTTTGCATCTTGACTTCCTGTCATAATATCACTCACAATTTTTTCCTTTATTTTCTGTAATTCTTTATCTTCTATTGTCATGATTAACTCCTCTTTTAATAAAGTTGACTATTATATTCCTAATCAACATTTTTGACTGGGAAATAACTCCCAATGTTGATTTGTTATGAATCACATTTACTATGCAAATTATTTAAAAATTTCAAATTAGTTTGTTAGAAATTTGATATCTTGAACATAACTTTGTTAAGTAAACCTAACACATAGGTCCTTTTTCAATAAAATTCACACAATATGCAAAAACGTAAATAATATATTGCAATATCTATAGTAATTAGTTAGTTAAACAGAAAAAGCTGTTATGAGAACCGAATGTTTTTTCTGTAGTAGACCATCAAAAACTATTAATGGGTTATAAAGAAGAATTAATTATATCCCGTCAACAACATAGGATTGAATTCAGATGGCAGTAGATTCATATTGGTACATTGTAGGAATTGGAGGTATATTTCTACTTGTTGTAGCTGTAATTATTTGGGACCAAATACGTCAAGCAAAGAAGAAGAGTAGTTTAGATCAAACTGCTCATGGAAGTCCGTCTAGTTTTGATTCGGAATCAAAAACTAAGATGATGTCTAGACTTGATAAACGAGAATCGCAATTAAGAAGAGAACGAATATTAGAGGGTGGTACTCTTCCTGAGCTTTCAGAACTCATTGTTTATTTCCCAACAAGAAATGAAAAAATTACTTCTACTGAGATTGACGTAAGAGGTAAATCAGCAGTCAAGTCAATCGTCTGGATAAACAATCAAGCTGCATTTGTTGATGTTGATGGTTCATTTATTGGTACTGTTAAGTTATATCGTGGCAAAAATCAATTGGATATTGTTGCCATTGGACCATATGGACATACAATGGGTACTTATGTACCTATTAATTGCACATCAAAAGATGCACCAAGTTTTCAAAGTTCGGGCTCTACCTATCTTCTTCCTGACCACACTCTTGACATAAGACACGATGCTATGCCAGCTTCAGGAGTACAAGTAGACATCCAAAGTGTTTCTGTTCCAGTTGATAGATCCAGAAGAAGGAGAGGAAGACAAGCCGAGGAAGCTCCGAAGTTTCAAGATATGGTTCCTAAAGCAGCAGATGATCAAATTGTAGTTTCAGAAGATGAGATTGATCCTTCTGTTCTTGCTGCATTAAAAGGTGATCCTCTAAGCGAGGATGTTGCTACCGTTGAATCAGCTGTTGATCTCTCTGAGATTGAGTCTGATTTACTTCCTACAAGATTTAATGAAGCTGAAATTCCACCTATTCCTGAATTTATTGGGCTTGAAGATGAGGAACAAATATCTGATATCCCAGAAATCCCTGAAATTCCTTCTGAATTACTCGAGGAAGAAAGTGAACCAGCTAGTACTGTAGCTGTTGATGAAGAAGAAATCGATGAGTCAGTTAAACAGATCGAGGAAGTTATTGAAACAGACAAGACATTCCAACCTGATGAAATGATACCAAAACAACCAGGGGAAAAAGAAACACCTCAAGAAGAAGATATTGAGGACATAAAACTTGATGAATTCAAACCATTACAACAAACTCTTGAAGGAATACAAGAGCTAATTATTGAAACTAAATCCCAAGTTTTAGATGACGATCGCAGTACTATTATATTACAACATAATGGATTACTTCAGCGAGAAGATGGTGAAACAATACCAGTTCTTAAAATCGAAAAGAGAATTGAGCATGTTGATGAAAAATGGTTTTCAACACTTGGTATAGCTAATGTTTCTGATGTGGAGATTAATCGTATAGATATGAGTGAATTTATCTCAAATACTTTGGAATTAGCTGAAAAGCTTCCTGTAAATGTTGAAGACCCAATAATTGATCACTTGCCTGAAGGTGTAATGGTTACTTGGGTGATGAATAATGTTAAACCCCAAATGAAAGTCTTCATTACCTATAACGAAAAAGCAAATCCAATGGATATTATTACTGAAGAACAAAAAACACCAAAAATAACAATCAGAAAATAAGCAATTTATTTTCTCATTTTTTTCTTTCTTTCTTTAATTTTTGAACTTGTTTTGTTATTTTTTCAATCACTTCAAAATCTGTTAGAACATTCTTTGGTCCATCTTTCACTTTTCGCAATCGTAAAGGTACTGCATCCATTCTATAAGCCGTTCCTTCGGATTCTACTCCTGAAATTGTAACTGGAAAAATAACTTCTGCTAATCTTGTTGTTGGAGTTTCGTATGGATCCAAGACAATCATTGGGATTTTAGCAAATTGTTGCATTACCCTTTTTGGAGAATTTCCAACTGGATCAGAAGCAACAATCATTGCCGCATCAGCTTCTCCTCGAGATAGTACACCAGTTAATGAGAATTCTCCTGGATTATATTGAGGGAATCCTCTAGTCAAAGAAACAGCGAAAGGATAACCTGTGCTCCAAGTTAAGACATTTTGAGCACCAGTAACATTATAATGACCTCTTAAAGGCATAACATAGAACTTAGTATATTCATTCAAATCTCTAACTAGGCTTAAAGCAGCATCTACGTTACGATGTTTTCCTTTTGTTGTTGCTAAACCAAGACCGAAAAAGAGTACACCATGTTTCGCGTTTTTCATTATATCAACCAATTCATGGATTTTTTCCATCGGAACACCAGAAACCTCTTTCTCTTTCAGCTTTCTTCCCCTAACTAAAGCTCTTACTGCACTAATAAATTCAAAATCACCATCAGGTTTGATTTGTATGAAATGATTTGCTAGCTTTGCAGTTTCAGTCATACGAATATCAATTACAACAACAGTTCGTTCTTGGAATCCTTTTTCTCTGAAATATCCTCGTGGAAATGTTGTATAACGACTCATATGTCTTGGATGTGCTTCCATTGGATTGCAACCAACATATATTATAACATCTGATCTATTCCTTACTTCACCCAAGGTACATCCTGCAAGTCCAATTTCCTGAATCCCCATAACTGAAGGCCCATGACAAACAGATGGACAATGATCCCAAATTGCTCCAATTTCTTCTGCTAGTTTAATACTTTCTCTGTGTGCATCAGTTTCTGTTGATCCAAATCCATAAAATATTGGATAATCAGCACCCAGTAAAATTTTAGCTGCTCGGTTAACAGCTTCCTCATAAGTTACTTCAAAAAAGCGGTCTTTCTTTTTGATAAGTGGTTTTAAGATTCTTTTACCTTCTTTATTCCCTTGTATTTTTGCTACTCCTAGCTGACAAGCGTTTTTTACCTCTATGATTTCATTGTTATCATCTATAATTACTTCAATATCATCACATAAGCTTCCACAAAATGGACAAACAACATCTGTTATTTCCTTCATACCATTCATCTTCCACTTATTTTTTCTCTTCGTTAGCCATTAATTCTTGAAGTAATTCCTCTACTTCTAAAACTGATTTATTTGTTCTTGAGATAACCGCCTTAATACCTTTGAAATGAGGTACTCCTATGCCTGCATTTCCGAGGGGAGTAACCCAGTTAGCATAAATACCAAGTGGCATAAAAATTACTCCTTTATGAGGAGCATCTTTAGATGTCATCGCTTTTACAACAATAGCTCCTTCTGAAGTCTTGATTCTTACATTTTGATTGTCTGATAACCTAAGCTTTGACATATCTCTAGGATCCATAAAACAAATTGCTGTTGCTTCTCGAGCATCTTTAGAAATTTTCATTCCAGCTAACGTTATTCCTTGTTCTATTGTCCTTCCAGATGTTAAAATAACTTCAAGAGAGGTAGGAGGTTCAGACATGTTTTAATTCCTTTTAATCTAATTTTCTTAATCTATTTTAATTCTGCTATTATAAGTATTAAAAAACTACTAGTTAGAATTTTTTAGATAATTTTTCAGACAATCTTGTTCTTTCAATTTCAATGTTAATACTTTTTATGACATGATTAATGATTAATGATTGAACACCTGCAGTTAATAAATCCCAATAGTCTATATATGGTGACAAATAAAGTGCAATATCATTATTATCAGCAATAAGGTTTAGTTGCAAAGTATGAGTTATTACCTTTGCAAATTCTTCATTCCTTATAATGGCTTGCAAACTATCTTCTCTAATATAGTCAATGAGTTCATCCAAAAAGTGTAACTTCTTCTTAATAAAAGATTTAAGAGTAAATAAAACGCTATACAAACTATCAATGCTAGCTTTTTTGATATCAAATGTTCTAAATCTATCGGGATTGGTTCCTGCTTGCTGCAAAATTAAAGCTGAAGCTAGAAGTGTTGCTTCATCAAGAATGTGTCTTAACTCATTCTCAGCTTTTTCAACACGAGGTCTAATATATCTCCTAGCTTTAAACATCAACATCATCCAATTGATTTTCGTGAAGTTATCTTGTTTAATATAAAGTTTCGTATAGTAAATGCTTGCTGAGAACAAATCTTTAATTAGCAACACAAAAGCTACTTAAAATTAGATTAATGAATTAAATAACAAGATATATGAGTTTAATGTCAAAATAAACAAATCTGAGTGTGAAATGTGTCTGCTCATGAAAGAATAACATATAGGATAACCATCGATACTGAACGATGTAATGGATGTAATAATTGCACTACCGCTTGTCCCGTTAATGCAGAATTATTGAAGAAAAAGAATTTTGATCCAGATGAGCGTGTAATTGCTATTAAGAATGGTGTAGCAGTTGTAATTAATCCATTCAGGTGTGATGGTGACGGTGTATGTATGATTGTTTGTCCAGAAGATTGCATAACAATTGAATTTATACCCTTATCTGAATATCAAGATGCAGAACAAGAAAAAACTGAAGTGTAAATCTTACATTAAATTTACCATATAAATAATGGAGAATCAAAATGACTCGAGTTTCAACAGTAAAGAGAAAAACCAATAAGCTTATTACTGAGCGAACAGAACCTCGAATCAAAACCTCTCTAGTTCTTGATTTAGATAAATGTACAGGTTGTAACTTATGCACAACGATTTGCCCAAGATATGCTATTGAGAGGGGACCAATAGGTGCATCTATCAGGAAACGCGTTGAAGCACCTCCAATTAGAATAAACTATCATAAGTGTGTATTTTGTGGTTTGTGTGCTTACATATGTCCATTTAATGCATTAACATTAATGATAAATAATAAATCAGCAGAAAAAATCAAGAGAGGAATTTCATTACCTTATCTTGAAGGTGATGAAGTATATTGTGAAAGAACTGGTGAGACAGCATTAAACTTTATAGAAGGTAATATTAGCATCAAAGATAGTAAATGTCCAGGTGGATGTTCTACTTGTATTGAAATTTGTCCTGTACAATGTTTGTACCTACCTATTGCTCCAAAAGACAAACCTTGGAAGAAACCTCCTAAAGTTGGTGTCAATCGCGAAAAGTGCTTATATTGTGGTGCTTGTGTTTATGCATGCCCAGCAACAGGAGCTATAAAACTCGAGCGTACAAGAATTAAACATAGTGATGAGGGATCTGAGAGCAGAATTTGGCAAAATATGGAAGAAAAATTACTGGAACCAGTCGAATCAAGAGATTGGTTTTTTGAGGAAAGGATAGAAACTTCTCCAAGAGGTGATCGAAAATTAGCTCCCAAAAGAAAAACTCTAAAGGAATAATAATCAAAAATGGGTCTGTTTTTGATCCCAAAAATAACATTCACGGTGAGAAAAAAGACATTGTAATTGTTGACAACAAAATAGTAGATCCAAATGAAGTTAGAAAAGATATTAAATTGAAAACAATTGATGCTAAGGGTTTAGTTGTCATGCCTGGGGGAGTTGATATACATGCTCATATTGCTGGTCCCAAAGTAAATGCTGGTCGATTGTTAAGACCCGAAGATCATATGATTGATGTTCATAAAAAAACAGCTCATGCTAGAGCTGGTGTAGGACGCTCAGTACCTTCTACATTTTACACAGGATATGCTTATGCGAAATTAGGTTATACTTGTGCAATGGAACCTGCAATGCCTCCTTTAGAAGCAAGACATACACATGAAGAATTAATGGACATACCTATAATTGACAAAGGTGCATATACTCTACTTGGTAGTAATTGGTTTCTTTTAGAAAGAATTAGTAATATGAATTTAGATGAAATGTGTGCTTTTGTTTCTTGGTTATTATATTCTTCTGGAGGATATGGTATCAAATTAGTAAATCCTGGAGGAGAAGAAAGCTGGGCTTGGGGAAAAAATGTTTGTTCACTTGATGACAAGATTGCTCATTTCAAAGCAACACCTCGAAAGATTATCAAAACTTTAGCAGCAGTAAATGAAAGACTCTCACTACCTCATACCATCCATTTACATACTAACAATTTGGGTGTACCTGGTAATTATGATGTAACCTTAGAAACAATGAAATGTTTACAGGATACAAAACCTAAGAAAGGAAGAAAAAGGAATGTTCATATTACTCATATACAATTTTCCTCCTACGGAGGTAAAGAGTGGGGAGATTTCTGTTCTGAAGCCCCTGAAGTAGCTAACTTTGTAAACAAACATGATCATGTTACGTGTGATATTGGTCAGATTGTCTTTACGAATACTACAACTATGACTGCTGATGGAGCTTGGGAATGGATTCTAAGAGGTATAACAGAAAATCTTGCCTGGTCGCCAAGATCAGGTTCGAAATGGATGAATGCACAAGTTGAAATGGAATCTTGTGCAGGGATAGTTCCTTACATTTTTAGGCGAAAAAACTCTGTAAATGCTATTCAATGGGCTCTTGGTTTAGAATTTCTACTATTAATAGATGATCTCTCAAAGGTTAACATTTCAACTGATCATCCTAATGGCGGTCCATTTACATTCTATCCTATGATATTTAGCTGGTTAATGAGTAAAAAAGCTCGTGAGCGAATGCTCACTCGAGCTGATAAAGCTGCTTCAGAAAAGACAACTTTAAGTGATATTACAAAAGAGCTTTCACTTTCGGATATAGTTCAAGTAAGTAGAACCAGTGCTGCACAAATACTTGGACTTGTAAATAAGGGCCATTTAGGTATTGGTGCTGATGCGGATATTGCAATTCATGATTTCAGAATACCTCTGAATAAGTTAAATCAAGATTACAATGCAATTGAGAAGGGATTTTCAGAAACCAAATATACAATAAAAGATGGTTTAATTGTTTATTCAAATGGACAAATCCTCTCTAATCCTATAGGTCGAACTTTTAGAATTAAAGCTGAAGTGCCTGAAGATTGGACATTGAGTATTCAAGATGCTATTGAAGAACGTTTCAGAAAACATTATACAGTAAGCTTGAATAACTATGCCATACAAAAGGAATACTTTCCAAGAGAAGAATTAATAGTTACTAAATTACAATGAAAAAAAGTTGAACAGAAGATGCCCAAAATAACTTTAGCCCTTAGGAAGACAACTAAAAAACCAAATATACCAATTGAAGCAGAAATAATTTCCCCTGACAATTTTGCAAAGAAAAGCATTGATGAAATACGACAGCTATCTATTTGGAGAGGTAACAAAGAAATTACACTAAACGATGTTTTCTCTATAAGCGGAGATGAAAATTTAGG
>JAUVZH010000158.1 GCA_030602675.1 Candidatus Heimdallarchaeota archaeon
ATCAAGGCGGACGAAGAAAATCACTCCTTATATAGGGATTTCCAAATCTTTTGATGTGGTATAGATTGCAAATATTACTTATTGTTTTTCTCGCAATTCAGGAATAACTTCTTGAGCAATCTTTTCAAACAATGGAATATCTTCTTTTATAATAGGATATGCAATAATTATCTCATTGAATCCAATTTTCGTATATTTCTTCACTATTTCCTCAAAAACCTCTGGAGAATGATATAAATCCATTGAGCCAAAATCATTGAAAGGTTTGATTTCGTAGATCATCATTGAACGTCGAATTTCTTTTGGATCTCTTCCAATATCAAGACAATATTTGTCAAGAAGTATATTTTTTTCCTTTATGTCCTTGAAGCTCTTATCCTCCAAATTCTCATCAAAGAAAGCCATGCAATTCCATGTTTCAGCAAAACGCGAAACAATCTTTAGCATCTTTCTTCCTTTTGTTCCGATTAGAATTGGTGGGCGAGGTTTTTGAATACATTCAGGCCCCATTGGTACTTCATTCACATGATAATATTTTCCTTTATAGGTAGTAATTGGATTACGTAGGAGTAAATCAACAATCTCAACATATTCTCGAAAACGTTCAACTCTTTCCTTAGTTTCCCAATCATTAAATTGAAGCCATTTTTGATCTGCAGTTCCATGGCTTCCAGTCCCTAAACCAATTTCTAATCTTCCATTAGACATGTGATCTACAGTAAGTGCTTGCCTTGCTAACCAAGCAGGATGACGCCAAGTCATATTTACAACCGTTGCACCAAATCGTATTTTTGATGTGTGAAATGCTAGAGCAGCTAAAGTGGTCCAACACTCCCAAAATGGCTCTAATCCTTCATTCCAATGAGCAAAATGATCTGCAACCCAAATACTATCAAAACCTGCTTCTTCACAATATTTCCATGCTTGAACAAGTTCCATAAATGGAATAACTTGACCTGTAAAAACTCCAAACCTTAACGCATTATCCAATTTATTTTCCCCCGGATATAATTAAATAACTCAAAATTCAGTTTTAAGTATTTATCAAAAAAAGCTAGAAGATACTAATTAGTATGCCTATGTTGCACCTGTTTGACGAAGTTCACTTGCCAAGTCAAGTTTTTTAATTCGATGTACAAGTCTTGCAGTTGCTAACCATAGCGCAAATAATGATAGTATAAGAACCAGTGGCCAAGTAAACCATGGAATTGTCTTCGGGACATAGAATTTACCTTCTAACATATAATCCAATGACCAAATATATGACAAGTAACCTAATGGAACTGTAAGGATTAGACCGAAGATACTCAACAGAGCATTTTCCCAAAAAATCATTCGACGTAAATACTTCATCTTGGTACCCATTGCTTTGAATGAAAGGAAATCTTGCTGTCTATCAACAAAAGCCATATACATTGATTGGAAGCTAAAAAAGACTCCTGTTAGCAATCCAACTACAAGAAAGATTAACATAATGCCCATCATTGATTGCATTAAAGCTAACATCGAGTTTAATGCAATTTCTGCTTCAATCCATGTGTTTACAGAGAAATTTTCCTCAAACTCGTTACGTAATTCTATTAGATTTGTATCAGGTTTAACCTGAATTGAAATGCCATTTACAAATCCTTCTGGTATACCAAACACAGTATATGCATTACTTTCGTAGAAAGATTCCATAGTCCAAAAAACAGAGTAATCAACTAGTTCTCCAACCAATCCACCAACTTTTACAGTTTGATTTCCAATTAATCCGATTGATACATCATCACCAACAGAAATATCATATTTCGATGCAAGAGCATTTCCTAATAGAATAGTTGATTGATCAAGCTGTGATTTATCTTTGGCATCTCCTTTAATTACGTTGAAATGACGCATTGATGAATTCTCCTGATAACAAGTGAATTGAGCCCAACTAACGAATTCTCCTCTGAAGTTAACTTTTGTATAAAGGTCTACAAAAGTTTCAGAAGCAGTAATTTGAGTAATTGTTGGATTAGAATCATTCACCATAAAAGCATTTACAGTTTCGATAGCAACTGGCGTTTCGAGTTTTATTTGAACATCATAGGTATTATAATCCCTGAAATTACTCATCATAACACTATACATATTCCATTCTAATGCTAGAGAGTTCACTAAGAAAATCATTGAAGTTGTAAGTGCTAGAATTGTGATCATAGTTTTCTTTTTATTCATAAATACTTCACGTAATGGAACTATCATATGTATTGGTTTAAAGATTGGAATCCAACCAAATATTTTTTCTGCAATAGATTTACCAGTTGTTTTTATTCTTGTAAAGGTAGCTGACATTGCTTCTCGAGGTGTCACACTTGTCACAGGCCAGGCACTCAATATGGATGCTGCCAAACAAATACCCAATGTTACTACTGAAGTAATGATATATGGTATAAAATCAACAGTAAGTGCTTGTTGATGAACGCCATAAGCCCAAGTAGCCATTTTGGTCATCCCAATACTTAAGCCATAACCAAGTGGGATTCCAATAAAAATGCCCAAAATCGCTAATAGTAATGCAATACTAATGTAGTGAATGATAATATTGCTTTTTTTAGCACCCATTGATAAGAATAAACCAATATTCTTTCTTTGGGAATTTACCAATTTAGTTAACGTGTTAATAATAATAATTGCACAAACTATCATACAGATGGCACCAAAGACAATTCCAAATTTATCAATAGCTCCAGCATCACTCTCAAACATCTTATAATCAGGCGTTTCATCAAACATTTCGAATTTCAATGTATTAACATCAATATTATTTTGAGCAAAAAAGTAAGTCATTGAGTCTGCAGCATTTAGAATTAAATTTTTATCAAATCGCTCATCAACAGTGAAAAGTACCTGATTAACAACATTTTGACTATAAAAGAGAATGTCTTGAATTGTGTTAATGTTTACCCAAACTATCGCCAATTCGCCTAAAAGAGGCATATTGGTTGTAGTTTCAACACAATATATATAGTCAGTATCTTGAGCAATTCCTGTTGTATTAAATGAATACCAATTTCCTCCCATATTCAAATCAACTTGATCATCTACTCCAATATCTTGACCTAAAAGAGGTATACTCCCTGCAAAATGAGTTTCAAGTAAACAACTATTATTCGCTACTAACAATTCTGAATTTGTTGCAATACTCTCAGAACGCTGTTCAATCACGAGTTGATTTACCTCATTTGGATAATCTATTCCTATGATTACTGCAGTAAACTTTTCCTCATTGAATTTTAATTCTGAATAGAAAATTATTCTACCTTCAATTCGATCGATATTGTTTTCATTCAAAAATGTTGTATTGTTTTTTATTGCTGTAACATTATTTTGAGCCACAGGTTGAGTGAAAGTAAATCTACCGTCTGCGGTATTGTAAACATCAAGATTCAAATCAAAAGTATCTTGAATCATAGGTTCTGCTGCCAACATACCTGAAATCATTGCAATGGTTATTGCAACTATAGTTACTATGGATAATGAACGGAATTTGTTAATCCAGATTTCTCGAAAGATCTTCTTGGACATTATTTTCATAGACTTTCTATACCCCGTGCACTTTCTTCGTAAAATTACTTTGAGGTTGATCTTCAACCTGCTCGATTTTACCCATTCGCAAATGAAAGACTCTATCAGCATACTGTGTTATATTCAAATCATGTGAAACTACAATGAAAGTCGTTTTTTCCTGATGGTTAAGATCGCGCATTAATTCAGCTATTTGTTGACCAGTAACGAAATCAAGATTACCCGTTGGTTCATCAGCGACAATTATCTTTGGTTTTTTGATTAATGCTCGAGCAATAGCAACTCTCTGTTGTTCTCCCCCCGATAATTGACTTGGAAACCTATCTTCTTTATTTATTAATCCTACTTGTTTCAATATTTCATAGGATTTTTCTTTAATTTCTGCTCTAGAATATCCTCCTGAAAACTCCAAAGATAATCCAACATTTTCCCAAGCACGTAAACTAGCTACAATATTAAAAAACTGAAAAACCCAACCAACATCTTTGCGTCGATAGGCATTCAAATCATTTAATGAATAATCAGAAATAACCTCACCATCAACAATAACTTGTCCCTCTGTTGGTTGGTCAATACCACCTATCATATTGAGTAATGTTGTTTTCCCTGCACCAGAAGGACCAAGTACAACAACAAATTCACCTCGTTTAACATCCATCTTCACACCGTTTAAAGCTAATATCTCAGATTCCCCAAATTCAAACACTCGCTTAAGATTTGAAGTTTGAACAATTATATCATCAAGCATTTAATACACCTAGATTGGTTACATTTTCACTGGGTTAACCAAAAATAATTCTTGCATCAAATATAAATATTTAAGATAAAAATGAATCGCTAGTTTATCCTAAAGCATTTTGACGTTAGAAGTAAAAAGATAAAAGAAGTTCTTCTAGATTGGTTGCAGAATTTTTAATTCCGAAATGAAGTACTAATGAAAATCGAGTTGGTGGGTCCGACCGGATTCGAACTATAATAACTAATAATGTTTTTCATTTCACCATTTTACTAATTTAGCTCTAAAAATCTCAATAGATGATAGTAACAAGTAATAGGCGGACTACTTAAAGGACAAAGATCGACTGCATTAGCACTACCATCAATGTCATAGTCATCAGTGCCACCCCAATTCGACCAGTAGTTTCCTTCATTAGTCACATTATCATACCAGATGCTGTTCAATCCATTATCTTCTGCTTGGGATGTACCACCCAGATTATTATAAAAGAAGCTATTATGATGGATAGTGTTGTTATATGAATATGAAGAAATGGAAATGGCATAGTTAGTATTCTCTTTAAAGTAGTTGAAACCAACGAAAGTGTAATTGCTTTTCCATATATATAATCCAACACTATTACTGATTAGTGTGTTATAGGTCAGATTAACATTGTTTGCATAATAATCCAATTTGATACCATAATTGTTGTTCTTACAAGTGTTATTAAGAAAAGTAGCAGTACAATAATGACTCAGAAAGAAACCATAATTGCCGTTGTTATTGCATGTGTTATTTATAAATAATATTTTAGAAAGAAATTCAGAACAGATACCATACTTGCTGTTGCCATTGCAAGTGTTATTAATCACTGTTGTATTAGTTGAACCTTCCAAATACATGCCACAATAGTTGTTCTTGCAGGTGTTGTTTATCAGAGTGGTATTAGGAGCATGATATAAACGGATGCCCTCCCAGTAGTTGTAGTTGCAGGTGTTATTGGTCAGAAAAACATTAGAAGTAAAATCTAAACGGATACCACACCAGGTGTTGTTGATACATGTGTTATCAATCAAAACAATATCAGAACAAACTTTGATCTCAATTCCATCAGAATTTTCGTTACAAATATTATTTGAGATTGTAGTACCAGAAGCTTTTTTGAGATGAATCCCATATTGTTGATTTTTAAAGCAAATATTCTGAGTAATCTCAGCAGTTCCATAAGAGATATCATAAAGATAAATCCCATCATTATTTAGCATTAAGGTAACAATTTCTAATTATAAAATACTTAGTTGTGAAACTAATGTAAATAGCAATATCTTCTTCTGTTGTTATGTTATAATTTTCTATAATGTAGGGATTACTTTCTGTACCATTACCTAGAAAATTGTATTTCTCAAAATCCTCATCTTTCAGTATTGTAATTGGCTTATGATCAACTAAATTATTGGGCAGACCATAATCTGGACCCATTGGTAAATTAATGTTTAAAATCGCGACAACAATTAAAGAAACTATCACTACACCGAACAAACCACCAAACAGATAATAAAATATTCTCTTCAAATGATCGCCAACATAATTTTTGGATTAATACACATTATCAAATCATAAAGCTAGATTGCCTAGCAATTATTATAAGTTGATAATTTCATAAGTAGTAATACTTAGATAAACTACTTTGAATTATTACCAAATTTGCCTCTCAGAATAATGTTATTTTGTTTTAAATTAAATATTTCGATAATTTCCAAATTTTAAACAAAAGTTTCTTTATCTATGAATAGAGAGAATACGTAAAAAATATCATCTTAGAAATAACTCAAAAGCAGCTATTAAACTTAGATATGCTGTAAGCAAATTGATTTATCTAAAAAAACATTTAGTTGGAATAATTGGTGGGCCCAGCCGGATTCGAACCGGCGACCTCTCGTAAAATAGAATAGAAATCCATACTGAAGATTTTTTTATCATTTATCAATTTAGATAATTTCTATTTATCTCTATATTATAAATTTTATTTTTCATTCATTTTATCAAAAAGTTTTTAAAATTCCTTAAAATAATCTATATTTAATAACAAGTTCTTTAGGAATTATTGATTGTGGGGGAATGCAAATGAAAAATACAAAATTACTTCTTAATGTTCTATTTATTTGTGGATTTATTTCATCAATTTTTATTCCTATTTT